>CBDUQV010000006.1:0-25969 GCA_965369615.1 uncultured bacterium
AGGAAACCGCATTCAGGATACTTTGTTGTGAGAGGGGCAAAACATAATAATTTGAAGTCAATAGATGTTAGAATTCCGCTGGGTCTTTTTGTGTGTATAACAGGTGTTTCCGGGTCCGGCAAAAGCAGTCTTATGAATGATATTATATATCGAGCTCTTGCTAAATCCTTCTACAGGTCGCGACATCCGGTAGGCGAGCACAAGGGGATTGAAGGTCTTGAATACATTGATAAAGTCGTTAATATTGATCAAAGTCCCATAGGGAGAACTCCCCGGTCAAATCCGGCAACGTACACCGGTCTATTTACATACGTACGGGAGCTTTTCAGTACACTCCATGAGTCAAGAATACGTGGATATAAACCCGGAAGGTTCAGTTTCAACGTTAAAGGAGGCAGATGTGAGGTTTGCAGGGGCAATGGGATAATTAGAATCGAGATGCATTTCCTTCCGGATGTCTATATTCCCTGTGACGAATGCAACGGAAAGCGGTTCAACAGGGAGACCCTTGATGTGAAATACAAAGGGAAGAATATTTCCAATGTTTTAAATATGACCGTAACGGAAGCCATGGAGCTCTTCAAAAATATTTATAAAATCAAAAGGAAATTAAAACTGTTGTTTGATGTTGGACTCGGATACATAAAACTCGGTCAGCCAGCCACAACACTCTCTGGGGGGGAAGCTCAGCGGGTAAAACTGGCAAAGGAACTCTCTAAGATTGCGACCGGGAGAACATTATATATTCTTGATGAACCCACTACAGGTCTCCATTTCGAAGATGTGAAGATGTTACTGGATGTGCTGGATAAGCTTGTGAAAAAGGGGAATACTGTTCTTATCATCGAACATAACATGGATGTAATCAAATCAGCAGACTATATTATCGACCTCGGTCCTGAGGGAGGAGATGAAGGTGGTTATATAATTGCCGAGGGAACTCCAGAAGAAATAGCAAGATGCAAGAAATCATACACTGCTAAATTTCTGCAACAGGAGTTTATTGCCAAACCTTCCAGGAACGTGAAGAGGAAAAAGCAATTTAATAAACGGAGATAATAAACTGAAACAGTTTGCTAGTATGCCAAAGTTTAAACGAAAGATGGAGGGATAGTGAAGCCGATTATCGGGGTGACTATGTCATATTGTGAATACGAAGGATATACAGCCGAAGACAAATTGCGATTTCGTGATTCCTACAAGGTTTACGTTGCATACGCTGACGCTGTTTTGGAGAGTGGGGGACTTGTTTTGCCCATACCTCCTTTTTCTGAACTGTCAGCTCTTGATGAATATGTTAAACTCGCGCAGGGTTTTGTTTTTACAGGGGGCGATGATTACCCTCCGGAAATGTATGGCGAAAAAAAACATCCCGAAACAAAGCTCATGCATAAGCGCCGTGCTCATGCAGACCTGTATCTTGCTGAGAGCATCCTCAAAACAAGAAAACCGATTCTTGCTATCTGTGGAGGTGCCCAGCTGGTAAACATTGCGAAAGGTGGAAAACTCATCCAACATCTGGAGCGTTTAGATATGCATAACAAGAAGAGTAAGATTGTAGACAATCATCATTGCATTACGATAGTGAAGGATTCTCTTCTCTTTCGTTTGTTCAATAAAAGTGAGATTTCAGTTAATTCAGCACATCACCAGGCGATAGATAATGAATATTTAGGAGCTGACTTAAAGAAAACCGCATTTGCTCCCGATGGAACCGTAGAGGCGCTTGAACTGGAGAATCCTGAAGGCAGGTTCTTTCTGGCGGTTCAGTGGCATCCTGAAAGAATAGGTGAGGTGAGACATAAAAGATTAATCTTCGATGCTTTCGTCAAAGTGGCGGGATCTTCTTCGCAGTTTTTGGATAATCCCGATGAGCAGCACCAGGATCGCTACAAGAAAGAATAGAAGGTTTGGCTTGAGAATAGCTGAAACAGTGAACCTCTTTGTCAGCCACGTTCTCCATTCAAGCATAAAGACATTGAGATCGACTCCTGTTGCGAAAAGGAATCCCCTTTTGAAATCATTTGTTTCAGCTGTTTCGGAAAGGATTTCATTGATAATCCCGGGTCCATATTCTGATATAAGCAAGGTGACTGCAGAAAAGCTTTCAATGTATGCAAGGTTTGCTCTTGTGCCGGAATGGGGAAAGGAATGTTCTAAATCGCTGAGTGGTATGATTTTTCTGAACAGAACCGCCATGAAGAGTTTTAGATCATCGATGATACTTGGTTCTTTTGAGAGGTAGATAGCAGTTCCCTCATCAAACCACCGTGGAATAAACACATCAACCTTTGAGTGAATGAGTATGTGAGCGATTTCGTGACCCACAATGAACTTCAATCTTGGTGGGTTTCTAAATGATGAGGGAAATTTGAGAATTATGAGTCTTTGGGATGGCTTTGCAAAACCGATGCCCCACTCGGGGAGTTCAGAAGCATACTTCTCATTAAATTCTTCTTCATCCATTATGAATATTGTAATTTTCTCGACGGTTTGTATGTGTAGATTACGTGAAATCCTTTCGAGTTCGTTAACGGCATAATTACTTACGTTATCAGCAATTTCTCTTCTTTCCCCGGGATAGTAGACATCAAAATACTGATTCGAAATAAGGTTGACATTGCTGTTACAGGTGAATAACAAAAATAGAAGCAGGTAATTCATTAATGTTCGCCCCGTTTGATTATTGTTTTCTGGATTCTGTTATTCACGATGGATAGAGGGGAAGTTCTCTTCAGAAATGCAAAGAAACGGTGTCACCCACACCGATCGAGTGTTTTTCAAACCATCCCTGGTTTACTTCAAGGGCATAGATGCACGGAAATCTGGATAGGTGCGTTTCTGTTGACATTGGTTTCAAATGCTGTATATCTACGATTATCTTCTTGCTATTAATGAATCCAATGGAAAGGGGAATGGTTGTATTTTTCATCCAGAACGATTGGAGATTTTCCTGTTCAAAAATAAAAATCATTCCCCGGTTCTTGCCAAGTTTATCCCTGAACATTAATCCCTTTCTTCTTTCCTGAAGGTTATCACTGATCTCAACAAAGAGTGTTTCGTTTTGAATAACCACAAAGGGGGGGGGCTTTTTATTATCCTTGTTTGTTTGCTGCGGTTCGTTTTTGCAGTGCAGACAAAATATGAGAGCAATGAGAACAAAAGGACCGGCGATTCTTTTGATAGTCATATAAATGCTTCAGTCTGTTTTGTGCCATCTGAAGGATGATTCTTAATGCTTCAAGTCGTCCTCGTTAAAGATAAGTGCCTGAAAAATGAAGATGTCTGTGTCAGGTTCCTTGTAGGCATTAGGTGGTAGTCCGGCTTTGCGGCATGTTTGCTCAAGAAATATTTTTCGGTTCCATCCCTGCTCTGTTGCAACCTGCGGGAGTAGCAGACCTGAAAAAATATCTTTTCGTATGTAAATACCATGTTTACCAATCTCAATTATTTCAGGATCATCTATCTTCTTGAGTGGTGTGAGAACTGATATTTCAATATGCAATTCATCAATTTCTTCTTCAGACACGGGAGGAAATCTTGGATCGTTGAGGGCTGCTGAGATAGCCATTTCACTTATTGATTCAACAAGTGGTTTCACAGCATGTATGAAACCTATGCAACCTCTCAACATGCCGTGCATTGTTAAGGTTACAAAAACACCTTTTGGTTCATTGAGCCGCTCTGTTAAGGGCTCGATTTTGGGAACAGGTTTACCCTGTACTGCAGCCTGAAGTGAATTTCTTGCTACATCGAGAAGGAATACCTTTTCCTCCTTCGAAAGGATCTCCTCGTTGCCGGGATTTGATCCGTCCCTGGTAATAATATAACTCACATAACCCACGATGTAACCAGTCTTATCACCGGTAACATCACCAGATGTTGTGTGTTCAATGAGCATCGATGTTGAAGCGCCCATTGTTCTGGCAGCTCGAAGTACCGTATAAACAGGCCCGGCACCACATCCCACATTTTCCTTTGAAGTGAAGAGGTTTTTAAATCCATCAATATCGAACGCACCAATTGTTTTGAGAACAAGTGAATCACTTGCATAGCAATCATCGTAGGAGTATCCGTGATAAAGATCTGTGCTCGCAACGAGCAGTATGTTTTCATTCCCCACAACCGAAACAAGAGCATCTGCCAGTCTATCGCACAACTGAGGATTCTGGTTCCCCATGATAATGGGAACGATTGTGAAGTTATCAAGGACCGTTTGTAAGAATGTAATTTGAACCTCAAGAGAGTGTTCCTGAAGATGTCCCTGAGGGTAGTAGTCTATCAGATCATCAGCATCTATGAGCTTTTTCGACAATGATTCATTGATGGGGACCATGCCGAGTGGGGTTTTCCATCCTCCTTCTTTGTAAACGGATGCAGCGTTAAAGGCTGTACGGTGGCTTGGCCCTATAAGAATAACCGTATCAAATTGCTTTCCCTTAAGTTGTCTGTAAGCTTTTGCAGCAATTTCTCCGCTGTATGCGTATCCTGCATGTGGGGCAATGATACCAATAATGTCTCCTTTAAAGTCAATCCTTTTAGTTTTCTTAAAAAGCTCCTCAAGCGCTGCTCTTAATGTATCAGGATCATCTGGATAAAATGTCCCAGCAACTACTGGTTCTCTGTACTCTTTGTTCATGGTAATATCCCTCCCCTCCTTGTCACATCCGGAAGGATAAAACATAATGATTGTGGATAGTAGAAAAAAAATGACCTTCAATTGCTTATTTTGTTTGTGATTTCAGAAGTTTCTTGAAACCCTCAATAACATCGGGATCAAGTTTTTTGCCCTTTTCTCCATTAAGATATGCGAGTGCATCCTTGATACTCTTTCCTTCTTTTGCCTGTTCTTCAAAACTATGTACAACAGCGAATATTCTTGAAAGAAGAGGAATCTTGTCACCTTTCTCTGAGAAATGTTCAAGTGAATATCGTATAATTTCAAGTGCTCTTCTGAGGAATCTTACATGACCAAGAATACTCTTTGTTTTTTCAAATATCTGTTTGTAATCAGGCGTTTCTTCAGATAAAACAACCTTACCTATATCGTGAATAAGAGCAGCATACTTAATGTTCTTTATGTCTTCTTTATCAACATTCAGTTCCCGGGCGAGATCTTCACATAGTTCAGAGATTCTTTCAGAGGCATCTTTCAGTTCAGGGTATTTGAAACCTTTAATGAGCAGAAGTGAAAGTATTACCTCAAGTGAACTTCGCTGCAAGTCGTCGAATAATGAAGCATTTTCAAGAGCTGTAGATGTTGTTGAAGAAAGCGTATTGAGTAGTTGAAGGGAATCCTTATCCATCTCATCTGAATGGAAGATGCAGAGTGCACCAAGAGTCTTACCTCCTGCTAAAAGGGAAGAGCATATGACTGGTCCCATTTCCTTTCTTCCAATTTTGATCTTTTCTTGCTGCGCAACTGATTTTTTTGTCACGCACACATCGAAGGGAGAAATTTTCGTGTTTATTTCGCTACCGAGTGGAAGCGGTGAATCTCCTCCAACACCTTTAATAATTGCGGTGGATTTGTCCACGTTGAGGAAAAGAATTATGCTACCTGAAGCGCCGAAGAGATCAACAGCAGCTTCGGGAATTGTTTTGAGCAGTTTCTCTATATGTATCTGTGCATTAATTTTATGCGAGGTTTTGTTTAGTTTTGACAACTGCTCAACTTTATACTCCAGCGCTTTATCGGCACGTGCTTTCTTTTCTTTGAGCATTGAATTCGCTTCAGACAGTTTCTCATTCGCTTCTGAAAGATCTGCAATGAGAATTTCCCTTTCCCTGAGGAGCATCCTGCGCTCTATGGCATTTTTTACAAGTGTCTTTACCTGGCTTGTTTCAAATGGTTTATTGATGTAGTCGTAAGCTCCTTCTCTCAGAGAAGCTATGGCAGTATCGAGTGAGGCAAAGCCTGTCATCATAACCACCTGGATATCTCTGTCGAAATCCTTTATTTCCTTCAAAACCTGAGTTCCATCCTTCTTTGGAAGTCTGATATCCAACAAAACAAGGTCTGGCAAAAATTCAGCAAGAGCATCGAGTGCTTCTTCTCCTGATGTTTTTACTATAATTTCGAATTCCGGGTTCTCCTCTTTTAATACTTTTGCAAGGAATGTTGCCAGAGTTTCTTCGTCGTCAACAATCATAACTTTTGGATTATCCATACTCTATTCTCCTTTAAACCTCAGGGTCGATTGGTAAAACCACTTTAACCATTGTACCTTTCTCCATTTTACTGGAGATTATGATGTATCCTTTGTGCTCTGAGATAATACGATAACAAATGGAGAGTCCCAATCCTGTCCCTCCCCTTTTTGTTGTAAAGAAAGGATTAAATATTCGTTCCGTGTCTTCTTCTGATATTCCCATGCCGTTATCGGTGATTCTTACTTCAAACCTGTTTTCCTTAGTGAGCCTATTGGTTGTTATAATAATTTTGCCACCTTGGCTTGATGCCTGTAGTGCATTGAGGAGCATATTATCGAAAACTTCTCGAATCTGATCGCTATCAAGGCGCACCTGAGACATTTTTTGATCGTATCCCTTAATGATTTCTATTTCTTTCTCCTCAATATCATATTTGAGGAAAGCAAGAGAAATATCAATTAACTCTCCTATATCAACGTTATCAAGCTTAATTGGTGGTCTATTTGCATATGAACTCATATCGGTTACGATACGATTTAATCGGGTAATCTCATTGACGATGAGTTTAACAGCTTCTTTTTTATCATCATCAAGAAACCTGCCAAGGTATTCAACTCCAGTTTTTATTCCCGCAAGTGGATTTCTTATTTCATGTGCCATCCCGGCAGCCATTTCTCCAAGAGCTATGAGTCTGTCTTCTCTTCTCAAACCCTCTTCCAACTCTTTTATCTTGGTGAGTTCTTTCATAATTCCAATTGCTCCAGTGATATTGCCTGACTCATCCTGTAGAAGAGATGTGCTGAAACCAATGGGAACTTTGTTGCCATCCTTACTGATAATGGTGGTTTCAATTCTCGTTAATGGCTTATTCTCCACAAGCGTGGTAAGTAAGGGATTAAGGGTTGCATGCCTGTAGTCAAAGAGTTGTTTGATGGTAATACGTTTTGCATCAAATTCAGAATATTCGAAAACTTTCTGGGCTGGTTTGTTCATGAGCGTTATGTTTCCCCATTTATCCACCGTTATAATGCCACTGGGGAATCCTTTGATAACACTATTGACGAAATTATTTAGGTTCTCTATTTTTTTTGCATAGTACTGAGTTTCGTTCGATGCTACTATGCTTAATAAAGTGCCAGTAATAACAAAGCTTATTCCTTTCATTGTTGTTACCAGTGAATTATTCCATTCACCTTTCTGTTTGGAACCGAAAGCAACAATTCCTATAACATCCATCCCTTTCGGGAGAGGCACAACATACAGACTTTTTATGGATTTGTTTCCTCTGAAAGTGCGCTTATCCTTTTTGATATCATTGATGAACAGATCATCATTCATTTGTGCTGACCAACCAATGGCGCAATCTTTGGTGATTTTGAATTGAGTATCAGGCTTAATGCCCCACTCATATCCTGTTTTAAATTGTAGAAACTTATTATCAATAGAGAGAAAGAATCCGAAGGGTATATATCTAAAGTTTTCATGCATGAAATCGAATAATTTCCGAGACAGCTCATCCACTTTACGAATGCCTGATAATTCTTTCGATAGCTTCATTGGTAGTGTTCCTTGTGGATGCTGTTGTCTCAGATGTTCGTTCTCCTCCGCAAGCGAGCATAATGTTTCAATGTGCTTATTGAAGCTCTGAGCAAGTTTAAGGTCCTTTTTGGTAAATGTCTTTTTTCCAGACCTTAAAATATGCATAACACCAATGGTTTTTTTCTTGTACGACAGGGGTACTGTAAGAGAGGTTGGTTGATTGCTTCCTTTGTTTTTTACAAATGTTTCTCCGATTACACCAGTTCCCGGCTGGACGGTCTCCTCACGTGATACTGTTTTTCTGCCGCTGTGGAAAGCGTTTCTGAGAAATAATGTTTCCTCATCATACAGGTAGATGGTAACATCATCTGCGCCGTATACTGTTTTTATCGTTTTGAGAATGTTCTTCACTGATTCTCGCTGTTTCTTGAACAAATCAATCGTGGACAATATTGCTTGTTTGCTTATTATACGATTTCCAATCTTTTTCTTCTTAGTTTTTGCGATAGATTTCTTGCTCAATTATTATGTTTGGTTTGGTCCTTACGTTGACATCTGGTGTGCGACAGCGGTAAGGAACGAAATTTGCTCCTTGTGCAAAGCCGACGGTTTTAAGCCAAGGATGATAAGACATCCGGATAAGGTGAGCTTACTCATCAGGGGGAATATGTACAAGCCTTTAATCTTATGATTGTACAGCTTTCTCATCAAACCAGTGTGTTGCTTTTGCAGTGAGTCGGCAATTAAAGGATTGCCGGTTCTGATTTCACTGATGAACTTTTCCCTGCCGTTATTCGGTACATTTGCAAATACCTCTCTTATTTCTGCAGGTGCTTTCCAATAAGCTACTATCTTTGTATTATTATTTCCGTTTATGCGCATGACGAGTGATATGCATGAATCAAGATTCTGGGAGATGTGCTTGAGGATATTCGTAAATCTCCCCCCTTCTTCCTCGATGTGACGCAGTATTTGGCTGGTTTCGTACAGTGTGGATAGATAGTGTGCCTTTTTGAGAAGCTCTTCGAGAAACCTTGTTTTTTCAATAGTAATAGCAAGGCTATTTGCCAGCATTTCGGTAAACCTCAGATCAGTTTCATCAAAGAAGTCTGGATGTCTGCTATCAATTGCTATGACGCCTGCTGGTTCAGTTCTGATTTTAATGGGAACAATCATTTCTGATTTGGTGTCCCGGAAGATTCGAACGAAAGATCTTTCTCTATTTACATTTTTAACAATAAGGGATTTGCCTGTTTTAAAAATGTCCTTGATCAATCCTTTTCCGGTTTTCATATTTTTTTCAATCTTGCTGCGTGCGCGTTCCATATCTTTTTCTGTATTAATGGAACTGAACAGTTTTAATAGAGAAGGTAAATGTCTCTGTTCTTGTGAAAGAATGATTGCACCCCTTTCATAAAGGAGTTCCTGCTGTAAACCGTCTGCTACTTTGTTGAGAATTTCAGATATGGTATTGAGAGGGATAATGCTTTCAATTATCCGATGCACTTTCCCTCGCATGTCTGTTACCTTTTTAATTTGTTTTGAGATTTCATCGCTGTGTGTAATATCTTCCACCACGATGACGACGCCTCGCATTCCCTTCTGTCTCTTCAGGGGGTAACCTCTAATATTCAAAACTACTCGCTTTCCATCATTTGTTGTGCCCGTTACATGATTTCTTTTTTCGCTAACTCCCTTATCTATGATGTTTACAAATGATTCCAGCAAACCGTATTTTTTCATTGTTGGAAAAAGCCGGAAGACGTTTTTTCCAATGATTTTCTTTTTCCAATGAAAATTTTTCTCCATGAAATCGTTGTATCTTACTATATTTCCTTGTGGGTCGAGCACAACTATTCCTTCTTCGATGGAATTCAAAATATGCTTGTTGAGTGCTTCGAGATATTCCAGCTTTTCCTTTCTTATTTGTTCAAGAGAGAGATTTCTCCCCGTAAAGAAAAAACGCCCATCCTGCAGTTTTATACCTGCGAGTTCAAGAGATAAAATATCGCCATTTTTCTTCAAAATATGAACAATGAAGGGCTGACAGAACGAGCTTTCACGCAATGATCTGATGTTGTCAATACAAAGCTCAAGGGAATCAGGTGTCAAGAGCTCAATGAAACTCATATCAAGAATTTCCTTTTCTTTGTATCCGAGAATGTTTATAGCAATATGATTCACATAGTTGAAATTGTAATTGTCCTTTATAATGATGACAATATTGCTAAAATTCCTAAAAGTATCTTCAAGATTTGTTTGTTGATGTAAAGCATCTTTCATTGCTCATTACTATACGATTTTTAAGATTGTATGTCAAGTGAAAAACAAGATGCCATCTGGATGTATGCGAAGTTAAAATTTTGCTTGACATTAGTTTTGTGTAAATATAAGATATGATAAATAGTGGGCAGAAAAAAATACTCACGAGGGCTCAACACCATATTTTGCAAAGCGAGGAAGAATGAGTTTCAAGATTGCACTATCCCAGATTAATTCATGTGTGGGGGATTTCGAGGGTAATAGGAAGAAGATCATAGGGTTGATCAACCGGGCAAAAAAAGAGCATGTCAAGCTGGTCATTTTTCCAGAGCTTGCCATAACAGGTTATCCACCGATGGATCTTCTCTTCAATAAGGGATTCCTTGAGAAGAATACGGAAGTACTTGATGATATTACGAGGGAAACCGAAGGAATAGGTGTGATTGTAGGGTTCGTGGATTTTTACAAAGAAAAGTTTTTAAAATCCGATACTTCATCTTCTTTCTCAGGGAGAACACTTATCTTGCATAATGCTGCCTGCTTTTTACAAAACTGCAAGCTAATCGGGAAGATATATAAGGTCCATCTTCCGAATTACGACATATTTAATGAGAAACGGTATTTCGACTCTGGAAAAGAGTGTCCTGTTTTTGATTTCGAAAATGAGAAGATTGGTATTAGTATTTGTGAGGATATGTGGGTGGACAAAGGTCCAATTGAAGAACAGGTTAAAAGAGGTGCAACCATAATTATCAATATTTCAGCATCTCCCTTTTATGCAGGCAAACATTCCCTCAGGAAAAAGGTAATATCGCAAAAAGCTGTACAGAATCATGTTCCGGTAGTATATGTGAATATGGTTGGTGGACAGGATGAACTGATATTCGATGGATCAAGTTATGTGTTTAGCAAGCATGGAAATGCAATTGCAATAGGGAAGTCCTTTGAGGAGGATTTTTTGATTGTTAATTCGCTTGATGGTGAGACGGTTTCTTGTGATGAGAATGTCACCCAGAATGTTTTTAACGCTCTTGTTCTTGGAGCGCGTGACTATGTTCACAAGAATGGTTTTCAACAGGTAGTTATTGGATTGAGCGGAGGTATTGATTCAGCCCTTACAGCAATAATTGCTTGTGAGGCATTGGGGAGTGAAAATGTGACGGGTCTTCTCATGCCCGGACCTTTTTCTTCGCAGGGCAGCTTGGTTGATGCTCAACAATTGGTGAACAATACCGGAATGTGTCACAAAGTTGTGAACATTGAGACTATCTACCACAGCTATTGTGCGGTTCTCCGTGAGCACTTTGAGGGAAAGGAGATGGATGTAACTGAAGAAAATAT
This sequence comes from uncultured bacterium, assembly GCA_965369615.1. Lineage (GTDB taxonomy): Bacteria > Hydrothermota > E44-bin80 > E44-bin80 > E44-bin80 > SOKD01. Next base: position 11,296 of record CBDUQV010000006.1, read on the forward strand.
CCAGGCAAGAATCAGGGGGAATATCCTCATGGCTTTTGCCAATAAGTTCGGGCTACTCGTGCTCAGTACGGGCAACAAAAGTGAGCTTGCTGTCGGATATTCAACGCTCTATGGTGATATGGCTGGAGGGCTTGCTGTTATGGCTGATGTACCAAAAACGATGGTTTACAAACTTGCACGCTATTACAACAGCATTAAGGAACGCGATGTAATCGGTCAGGAAATTCTTAAAAAACCCCCTTCTGCAGAGTTAAGAAGCAATCAAAAGGATTCAGATGATCTCCCATCGTATGAGATGCTGGATGAAATTCTCGATCTGTATATAGAAAATGGTTTGAGCAGTAATGAGATTATAGAGAAGGGATTTGAGAAAAAACTCGTTTCTGATATTATTGTACGAGTAAAAAAGAGCGAATTTAAGAGAAAACAAGCGCCCGTTGGGTTGAGGATTACGCCCAAATCATTTGGTTTTGGGAGAAGGATGCCCATCACCAATAAATTTATGCAGTAACGAAATCCCCGGTAACTCAATAACCAATAGTTGTAGTATAGCAGGGGGTCATATGATCAAAGAGGTATTACTCATTATGGGAAGTAAGTCGGATAAGGCAGTTTTGTGCGTGGCTGAGAAAGTGTTGCAGGAATTCGAGGTTCCATTCGATGTCGTTGTTTCATCAGCTCACAGGAATCCTGAACAAACGAGAAATATCGCGCGAGGTGCAGCTAAAAAGGGTTACAGGATTATCATTGCGGGCGCAGGATATGCTGCTCATCTTGCTGGAGTAATCGCGAGTGAAACGATTTTGCCTGTGATTGGTGTTCCCATTGCATCATCGCCACTTAGGGGCATCGATTCGCTTTTTTCAACGGTGCAGATGCCATCTGGCATACCGGTAGCGACAATGGGCATTGGAGAAAGTGGAGCAAAGAATGCAGCAATTTTTTGTATAGAGATGCTTGCTCTCGGGGATAAAAAATACCGGGAGAAGATTGAGGAGATGCGGAAAGAGTGGAACAGGTAAATCAACCGAAGAGAAATTAGATTCGTTCAATTGGTTTAATTTGTTTTATTGGTTAAAGAAGTAAAATTGATCTATTACACATTTGTAGCCGCAACCTTTAGGTTGCGTAACTTATACATTTAATGTAGTTAAGCTCGCAGGCTAAAGCCTGCGCCTACTTCTCCTTGCCCCGTGTAATGGAGAGCTTTGGAGTAAATACGTTATTGCACGGGGCTTGCTCCGTGTTACTTAACGCGAAACAAGTTTCGCTACTCCATTGCTCCATAGGTGGTCTCGCAATGACATAATTATACAACCATACAATAACTTAATAATTAGTAATGAAACAATTCAAACTGAGAGCGAAATTTGAACCAACCGGTGATCAGCCAAAAGCAATTAGAGAACTTGTAGATGGCATAAAAAAAGGAAAAAAATTCCAGACATTGCTTGGTGTTACTGGTTCGGGAAAAACATTTACCCTTGCTAATGTTATTGAACAGATTAATAAGCCTGTTCTCATAATTTCTCACAACAAGACACTTGCAGCTCAACTTTTTGGTGAGTTTAAAAGCTTTTTTCCTGAAAACGCAGTTGAATATTTCATCAGTTATTACGATTATTACCAACCAGAAGCATACATTCCGCAGAGAGATCTGTACATTGCGAAGGACGCTTCGATTAACGAATTAATCGAAGAACTCAGATTGCGTGCAACAGCCTCACTGTTAAGCAGGAGAGATTGTATCATTGTGGCAAGTGTCTCTGCAATATATGGATTGGGCAAACCAGAAGATTATGCAGCAATGCTTGCAATATTTGAGAAAGGGCAACTGATTGATCGTGAACAGATACTGAGTAGCCTCGTCAACATACAATACATGAGGAACGACATCGATTTCTCCAGGGGGACCTTCAGAGTGAGGGGAGATACCGTTGAGGTATATCTTGCGTATGAGAAAAGGGGCGTGAGAATACGGCTCTTCGGAGATGAAATTGAGAGCCTTGCATTTATAGATACGGTTTCAGGAAATGTAAGCGAGGAGATAGAACGGATTGCCATTTATCCTGCAAAACACTTCATCACTCCCTATCCAAGGATTATGAAGGCAGTCAAGGCTATACAAGTGGAGTTGAAAGAAAGACTGGTTGAACTGCGAGCCGAAGGAAAGGAAATTGAAGCACATAGATTGGAGACGAGAACGAAATATGATATTGAGATGCTGCAGGAGGTTGGGTACTGTCCGGGTGTTGAAAATTATTCCCTTCATTTGAGCGGCAGGAAACCGGGGGACAGACCTTCATGTTTGATCGATTTTTATCCCGCTGATTTTCTTACGATTATTGATGAATCACATGTAACGTTTCCCCAGATCAGAGCCATGTATAAAGGGGATCGATCAAGAAAAGAAGTTCTGGTGCAATACGGTTTTCGGCTGCCATCGGCGCTCGACAACCGTCCTCTGAGATTTGATGAGTTTGAAAAAATGGTAGATTGTGTGCTCTGTTCATCCGCAACTCCTGCTGAGTATGAAATGAAAAAATCCGGGGGGGTTGTTGTTGATCAAATTATAAGGCCAACAGGACTTGCAGATCCTGAGATTGAAGTGAGACCTACAAAAGGTCAGATTGACGATCTGATCGAAGAGATCCGTAAACGGGTTGAGATTAATGAGCGGGTTCTCATTACAACCCTGACAAAACGGATGGCAGAGGATCTTGCTGAGTATTTACGGGATATGGGCATTAGAGTCAGGTACATGCACTCGGAAATTAATGCGATAGAGCGAGTGGAGATCCTTCGTGGATTGAGACTGAATGAATTTGATGTGCTTGTTGGCATCAATCTCTTGAGGGAGGGTCTTGATTTACCTGAGGTTTCGCTTGTGGCAATACTTGATGCGGATAAGGAGGGTTTTTTGCGCTCTGAAACATCACTGATTCAAGTTTCCGGAAGGGCAGCTCGGAATATTCGTGGCAGGGTGATTATGTATGCTGATAAACACACCGGAGGAATGTCACGCGCCATAGAGGAAACCAATAGGAGAAGGGAAATTCAGGTAAAATACAATGAAGATCATGACATTACACCGCGCTCTATTGTTAAGAGCATTGATGATGTGCTCAAAGCAACTATGGTTGCAGATACAAAAGAGAAACAGTACGATGCGGAAGATGATGAACAGTATACCTCCAAAATTGATTTGATGGAGAAAATAGCAGAGTTGGAGTACAAGATGAAGAAAGCTGCAGAAAATCTTGAGTTTGAGAATGCGGTCTTTTTCAGGGACAGGATAAAACTGCTTGAAAAGAGACTTCGTCAAAAGATGAGTTAAGCATGGTTGGTTTTGGACAATGATTCATGCGCACAAAAAATACTTGACTGATTGCGACAAATGTGATAGAAAGTCCTTAATTTTTCGAGTTACATGATGTAATTATCTTTTCAGGAGGGAAAATGGGATACAAGACATTCAAACAGGGCATTCATCCGGAGTACCACAAAGAAATGAGTATGAGAGAATCCATAAAACGATGCCCTTACCCCAGCAGGGTAATAATTCCCCTCTCCCAGCATACAGGTGCGCCCTGTAAACCCCTTGTTGAGAAAAAGGATAAAGTCATCAGGGGGCAGAAAATAGGGGAAGCAGATGCTTTCATTACTGCACCTGTTCACAGTTCTATTACCGGTACCGTGAAATCGATTGACAAACAGCCATTTCCCAGATTCAGGAATTTAGAGGCTATTGTTATAGAAAGAGATGATAAAATTGAGGAAGGGGAATGGAAGAGGGGAAATATTGAACTTGATGGAATTTCAGCTGAGGAAATAAGAAAGAAGGTTAGAGAAGCGGGTATTGTTGGACTTGGAGGGGCTGCTTTTCCTTCCTCGGTCAAACTCTCTCCACCCAAGGAGAAACCTATAGATACGATCATTCTCAATGGATGCGAGTGTGAGCCCTTCTTAACAGCAGATCACAGAATTATGCTTGAATACACTGATGATTGTATCCTTGGATTGAAGGTCATTATGAAAGCTGTTAGTGCAAAAAAGGGAATTGTAGGGATAGAGGCTAACAAAATGGATGCATATGAGCTATTCAAGGAAAAAACAAAGAATGAAGAAAATATCGGTATTGAGCTACTCGGCGTGAAATATCCAGAAGGTGCAGAAAAAATGCTCATACATGCACTTTTAAAACGGGTTGTGCCAGCTGGAGGACTCCCTATGGATGTCGGTGTGGTTGTTCACAATGTTGGAACGGCAGTTGCTATTGTTGAAGCAATAAGAGATGGTAAGCCGTTAATTGAAAGGGTTGTTACCATAACTGGAAAAGGAATACGAAATCCTGGAAACTATCTTGTTCAAATTGGCACTCCTTTCGGCGATGTTATTGATGCAGCAGGAGGAATGACCGAAAATGCAGTCAAAGTTATTATGGGCGGTCCTCTTATGGGTATTGCTCAGTCAGCGCCTGATGTACCAGTTGTGAAAGGAACTTCAGGCATACTTGTCCTGACTGAGGATGATGTTGACACAGCAGAGGAATGCAACTGCATTCGATGTTCCCGATGTATTGACCGTTGCCCAATGAATCTTATGCCAACTGAGTTTGTTAAATTCGTAAAAGGGGAGGCATGGGATAATCTTGAGCAGTATCATATTATGGATTGTATTGAATGTGGTTGTTGTTCATTTGTTTGTCCATCGAAGATTCCTATTGTTCAGTACGTCAACGTTGGTAAACTTGCTTTGATCAACTTAAGAAGCAAGAAAGGATGATATGATGAAAGAAAACCTGATCATATCAATTTCACCGCATCAGAAAGAAAGGAGAGATACATCGGCAGTAATGAGAGGGGTTATCTATGCGCTTATTCCTGCTGTTATTGCCAGCATATTCTACTTTAAGGTGAGAGCATTTCTTCTCATCATTGTCTGCATAGCAGGAGCCATAATAACTGAAGCGATTTTTCAGAAGTTGAGAAGAAAGCCAGTGACTATATATGACGGGAGTGCTTTACTGACAGGATTATTACTTGCGCTTGTATTGCCTCCCACAATACCCCTCTGGGCGGCATTTCTTGGAGCAGTGATGGCAATTGTCATAGGGAAGCAGATTTTTGGAGGGTTGGGGCAGAATATCTTCAATCCCGCTCTTGTTGGGCGCGCTTTTTTGATGGCAACATTCCCGGTTATGCTGACAACATGGATTAAGCCGGGTCTTTTTGATGCGGTAACTACGGCAACACCGCTCTCGATAATGAAGTTTGATAGAGTTGTTACCCCAACACTCCAGTTATTTCTGGGAAACACAGGTGGATCACTTGGTGAGACCTGTGCGATAGCACTCATTATCGGTGGAATTTTTCTCCTGGTGATGAAGTACATGGACTGGAGGATCCCCTTAAGTTTCATTGCAACAGTAATTGTTCTGACCGGTGTCCTTTACCTGATGAAACCAGAGCAGTATGCAACATCATGGTTTCATCTCTTTTCCGGGGGGTTAATGATTGGAGCGTTCTTCATGGCAACAGATCCAGTTACTTCTCCTATTACAAAAAAGGGAAGGCACGTTTTCGGCATTGGATGCGGTCTTCTTGTGGTAATTATCAGGACATGGGGAGGGTTACCTGAAGGTGTCATGTATTCAATACTTCTCATGAATGCAGTCACGCCGCTTATTAATCGGTACACGGCTCCTGTTCAATTTGGAGGGAGGAAGAAATGAACATATCAGCACACATTATTATTGTTCTTACCGTTGTTTGTCTTGTTGCAGGTGTATCCCTCGTTTACATGAACCAGTATGCCGAGCCTTTAATTAAGATTAATGTTGAGAAAGCAACACAGGAGGCAATATTCAAGGTGCTTCCCGGTGTTACAGATGCAGAAAAAATTGAACACGAAGGGAAGGTTATTTTCAAAGGTTTCGATGAGGAGGGAAAACTTGTAGGATATGCGTTTGTAGCCCAGGGCAGTGGATACCAGGGTCTTATAAAGATCATGACAGGGATTGATGCAAACCTTGAGAAACTTACCGGTATAGACATCCTTGAGTCTGTGGAAACGCCAGGTCTTGGGGCAAAGATTACTGAAGAAAAATTCAGAAATCAATTCGATGGCGTTACCGTCCAACCAGCAATCGAATACGTGAAAGGAAAAAACCCGGAGCATGCCAATGAAATTCAGGCAATAACAGGTGCTACAGTATCTTCGCGATCTATCGTAAATATCCTGAACGTAACGATTGCAGAGATACGTGAAATTGTGAAGGATGTTGAAACAATGGGGGGGGATGAAAATGAGTAGTGTGAGACTCTATACCGAGTTTTTCAAAGGCTTCTGGAATGAGAATGCCGCATTCAGACAATTGCTCGGAATGTGTCCGCTGCTTGCAGTTACAACATCTGTTATAAATGGCATCTCGATGGGAATTGCCATGACATTTGTGCTTGTCTCAACGAGTATTGTGGTGTCACTCATAAGGAAGCTTGTTCCGAATCAGGTTCGAATAGCGACGTTTACCATTATTATTGCGACGTTCGTTACTATTGCTGACCTTTTCCTGAGAGCAAAATTCCCTCCTATCAGTAAATCGCTTGGCCCCTACGTGCCGCTTATTGTTGTAAACTGCATTATCCTCGGAAGACAGGAGGCTTTTGCAAAAAAGAATCCTGTGGGCAGATCTTTTCTTGATGCTCTTGGAATGGGTCTTGGTTTTACCCTTGCCCTTTTGCTGCTCGGAGCAATCAGGGAAATTCTTGGTTCGGGGAGTATCCTGGATATTCAAATACTGGGAACCTGGTTTGAACCCTGGGTGATAATGATTCTTCCAGCAGGAGCTTTTATTACACTTGGATTTCTCATTGCTTTGATGAATGTAATTGACCAGAGATTAAAAAGAGCTGGGTAGTGGACAAAAAGTATGAAAGAAAATGAAAAGCAAATGGAACCACGAGATTACACAAGATTAGCACAGAAACATAAATGGATGTACAAAGACTTAACGCAAACAGTTATTGGTGCCGCAATGGAAGTGCATAAGGAGTTAGGTGCAGGTTTTTTGGAGTATATTTATGAAGAGGCGTTAAGCTATGAGTTAAAGCTGAGGGAAGTTTCTTTTGAAAGACAAAAAGACATCGATATTTATTATAAGGATTTATTGATACCCAAGAAATATAAGCCTGACTTATTAGTTGAGGATAAAGTTATAGTAGAGATAAAGGCTACTCAGGGTTTAACAAGTGTTGATGAAGCCCAGTTATTAAATTATTTGAAGGCCACGGGAGTAAGGATTGGTTTGTTGTTAAATTTTGGTAAAAGGAGTTTACAAATAAAAAGGAGAATCTTGTGAAAATCTGTGTTAATCTGTGGTTACTCTTTTCACAATACAGAGCATTCTACCAGGAGGTGAAATGAACATAATTCTTATTTTTATTGCTGCAACAATAGTAAATAATATAGTATTGGCATACTTCCTGGGTATCTGTCCGTTCCTTGGTGTTTCATCGAAAATTGAATCAGCCGTTGGTATGGGGCTTGCGGCAACGTTTGTAATGACACTTGCAGCCACCGTTACCTGGCTCATTTATCATAATATTCTCATAAGATTTAACGTCCCCTTTCTTGAGTATGTTTCATTCATACTTGTTATTGCTGCTCTTGTCCAAATCGTCGAAATGTTTATCAAGAAATTCAGTCCTGAACTCTACAGGGCTTTAGGAATATATCTTCCATTGATTACGACCAATTGTGCAATTCTTGGACTCACGCTCTTTATGGTGCTCCGTGAGTACAATTTTCTTGAGAGTGTTGTCTTTGGATTTGGTTCTGGTATTGGTTTTACCATGGTATTGCTTATTATGGCAGGTATCAGGGAAGAGTTGGAATTCGCCGATGTTCCGGAGGCATTTAAGGGTGCGCCCATAACGCTCATTCTTGCAGGACTGCTTGCTCTTGCCTTTATGGGGTTTTCTGGAATCATCAGTAGCTCATAAACAGTTTGAGAGTTCAAGAGTTGAAGAGTTAGAGAGTTAAATATTAATGGAAATGTAAAATGAACAATATAGAACAGAGCGTCATTGCGAGAATGCCAAACTTAGTTTCTGTTGAAGCAATCTTGTTGTTGGAGTAGCAGAGCTCGCTCTGCGTCAATACAGCAATGTAGCAGTTGAAGAGAGAATGTGTAAGAGTTAAAAGGTTAGAAAGTTGAAAGGTTCAAAGGTTAAAACTCAAATGTGTAAGGAGTTTAAGAGATGAATGTAATACTGATCTCTGCGTTTGCAATGGGTGGGCTTGGTCTCTTTTTTGCAATCATACTTGCAATCACCAACAAGAAATTATTTGTCAAGGAAGATCCACGAATCGAGCAGGTTCTTGAAGAACTACCAGGAGTAAATTGCGGTGCTTGTGGTAATGCAAGCTGCTATGACCTTGCACAGAAAATAGTGAAAGGTGAAGCTGAAGCTAATTCCTGTCCTGTTGGAAGCGCAGCGATTGTGGAGAATATTGCCGCGATACTCGGGGTAGAAAGCAAAAAGGTGATAACTACTGTTGCGATAGTGCATTGCGGCGCTTCGGTCCTGGTAAGGAAGAGAAAAGCAATCTACATTGGCTGTGATACCTGCGGCGGGGCAAACATTGTTGGGGGTGATATTGCCTGCGAGTATGGGTGTCTTGGATACGGTGATTGTGTGACCGTATGTCTTTTTGATGCCATTGAAATGGTTGACGGACTCCCTCAAGTCGATCTGATGAAATGCACAGGATGCGGACAGTGTATAAAGGCATGCCCCCGGGATATTATAACAATAGAGAAATTTGAGAAAGAGAAATTGCCCGCAACCATATCTATTGCCTGCAATAATCCTGACAAAGGTGCTGTTGTGCGAAAGCTCTGTGAAGTTGGGTGCATTGGGTGCGGTCTCTGTGAGAAAAATTGTGGGGATGGTTCCTTTTATATGGACGCGCTGCTTGCAAGAGTTGATTATAGTAAGGTCTATGATTGTAAACACTGGGATATTGTTATTGAGAAGTGTCCGCCAAAAACAATTCAGAAATTGGAAAAGGAAGTAAAAGTCTTGGTGTAGCTATGACGTTTCAAGGCGCTGTAACCGCACCTTTTAAGGTGCGTAATCTGAATTGGAGCAGCAGAGCTTGCTCTGCGCTCTGTCATTGTGAGGATAATCTGAATTGGGTGATATCCGACATATTCGGATATAAACGACTTATCTGCAATTTTGGAGACGGTTTTAAAAGAAATCTATTATGCCTGATACACTTGCCATAACTATAATTTTTATTATCCTATTTACAGTTGTTGCTGCTTTTATTAGAAAAAGAAGCAGGGATAGATGTCTGAGAGATTTTTTGAATGAATTGATAACTCTGGAAGAAATAACTGGTAAGATAACTTGGGGTAAATTGAGAGTGGAAAATACGGGTTTAGAATTAATTTATCCAACCATGAACAAAGATAAAAATGGATACGATGAGACAAGTTATATTCTATATAAATACGAGTATTCTAATATTCAAGCCTTAATTCGCTACCACGACGAATTAAGTGAAGGTGCCAAAAAAGAAAGGGAGAAAGAATTAAAAAGAACCTATCATCCTATAGCCTTGAGAAGGATTAAAAGAAAAATACAAAATGTCTTCAAAACGGTAAGAGATTCAGCGATGGAAGTGGTAAATCTGTTAATCAGTCAGGCCAAAAGAACCACTCCCGCCGGGACGATGTTAACTTCTCAAGATAAACATATCTCTCAGATAAAAAAAGAATTGCTGGTTTCTATGGGAACTTCTTTCGAGCCTTTATTAGAAAGGTATATTGGCAATAGAGTTGTACTTGAGTTGATCAAAGGTGATAAAATATTTAAATATCCAGGTGTGTTAAAGGACTATACAGCGGAGTTTATTGAAATCATGGACGTTAATTACATGGTAAAAGAAGACCAATCAACCAGAAAGGCAGATATTGTGGTGTCTCGGAAATATGGTGTCATCCGACATCTCGGAGAATAGATTTGGAATATAGTTTCAATTTACGCTGTCCAAACCATCAGATAATAAAGGCTGAAATGATTCAGGGACGGAGGACGCAAACTTTTTATGGTTAGTCTGTAATAATGAATAGAAAAGTAAAATCCATTGAATGGTTGCTATACAATAGAATAAAAGGTGTTCTGGTTATGGTAACGGTACTTTCTCTTCTAAGTGGTTGTGGAAGAGAGTTAAAGGAGGAGGGAACTGATAAGGGAAAGCAAAAAGCCTTTACTCAGGCAAGAGAGGAGATGGTTAATAATCAGATAGTGAAGAGGGGCATAAAGGATAAGCGACTGCTAAAGGCGATGCTTAAGGTCGAAAGGCATAGGTTCGTCCCTGAAAAGATGCAAAGTTTTGCTTATATTGACCGTCCTTTACCTATTGGAGAAGAACAGACCATTTCACAGCCTTATATCGTTGCTTTGATGACCGAGTTATTACAATTAGAAGGCGATGAAAAGGTTTTAGAAATCGGGACCGGTTCTGGTTATCAAGCAGCCATATTGGCTGAATTATGTAAAGAGGTTTATACAATTGAAATATTAGAACCATTAGCTAAACAAGCGGAGAAACTTCTTAAGAACTTGGGTTATGAAAACATTACAGTCAAATGCGGTGATGGATACCTTGGTTGGGAGGAGCATGCACCCTTTGATGCAATTATCGTTACCTGTGCACCTCCTCATATTCCCGAACCTCTCATTGACCAATTAGCCGAAGGTGGAAGAATGGTTATTCCGGTGGGGACGTACATTCAAGAGCTGAAGTTACTAAAGAAACTGAATGGCAAGATAGAGATTATCAGCACTGTTCCAGTGATGTTTGTGCCAATGACCGGAGATGAAATAAAAAAATAATGCCGCATTAATTGCAATTACCAACAGGGATTTAAAGAGACCTGTGGTGAACGAAGTGACGAAAAAGAAAGTAAATCGATGGGAGGTAAAGATGATGCAAGTATTTGAACTTAAAGCAATGGTATCATATCCACATGAGGAAAGGGACAAGAATATCTTTTACAAAGCTAAGGAATTCAAAGCAAGAATTATCGAACTTCCACCCGGCGGAGAGATGCCAACTTGTGAAATGACTTCTTATGTTATTTTCTATGTTATTGAGGGAGTGGCAGAAGTAAATGTTAATCAAGAAAAAGCAAACATTAAAGAAGGGCAGTGTTTTATTACTAATCCAGCAACGTTATCGATGAGGACAAATGATGGTGTTAAGATAATGGGCATACAGGTGGTGAAAAGTTGAATGCAACGTCGCCTAACAGCAGATAAAAGGCTCACTACGTTCGCCCGAATTGCCTTCGGTAACTTCTTTTATCCCGGATGTTATAAAATCCTTGAAAAAGATAATTTAGAATGGTATAATCAGGGGTTGAATTATTAGAAAAGAAAAGAATGGAAAACAGAGAAACGGGTAAGGTTGTAGAAGTAAGTGCTCAAGGGACTGCAAGGGTGCTTATTCAGAGAAAGAAGTGGTGTGATCGTTGTCCTTCAAAAAGCGTATGTAATCCGCCTGAAGAGGGCAAGGAATTTACTATCGAGGTTGATAATACAGTAGATGCAAGAGAGGGTGATATTGTTGAAATTGGATTGCCAGGAAGATCATTGTTTATCGCTTCCGTATGGGCTTACCTGGTTCCTTCGCTTCTTTTTATTGCGGGTATAGCAATAGGTTTTCTTTTCCTCTCAAGGTTCGTACATTTTCTATCCAGGGAATTACTTGGTTTTTTTACAGGGATAATATTCCTTGCGGTGAGTTTTGGGATCCTGAGAGTTGTGAACAACTGGCTTGGGAAGAAAAAGATGTTTCTTCCAGAAATAATTGGTATTTGTTCAGAGAACTCAACCACGGTGTAGGGTGGTTTCAAAAGTAAATTCGTTGGACCAAAATAAAAAAATTCCTATTGTTTTTTCACTCTACTATGATATTGTCATGGGTGGCGTCGAGGAGCTTCATCCTTTTGACTCAAAAAAATACGGGAAGGTATTCGGGTACATTTCAGAGTCTCTTGGGATCGATGAAAAGCAAACGTTTTCTCCTGAAAGCGCTACAGAGGATGATTTATTGATGGTGCATTCGAAGGATTATCTTGTTTCACTCAGAGATTCAGAGAATATTGCAAAGATTGCTGAATTTGAGATACTTGCATCAATTCCAAACGACATACTGCAGGAAAGACTCATTAAATCAGTGAAGTATGCAACGGGTGGAACAATACTCGGATGCAAACTTGCTTTGAAGTATGGCTGGGCAATGAATCTCTCCGGTGGATACCATCATGCGAAAGAAAATGAAGGTGGAGGTTTTTGCTTCTTCGCTGATATTCCCATAGGAGTGTTCCGCACATTTGAAAAAAATCCTGATCTATCGGTACTTATCATTGATCTTGATGCCCACCAGGGTAATGGCTATGCATCAATTTTCAAGGATGATCCTCGGGTGAGTATTTTTGATGTTTATAACAAGGATATTTATCCCCACGATGAAGCAGCAAAACAGTATATCAGGTTCCATTATCCTGTTTCATCCGGTATTGGGGATGATGAGTATTCAACTTTGATAGCGTCTTCCATTCCGGAAGCTCTGAAAAGCGCAAAACCGGGGCTTATTATCTATATTGCTGGAGCTGATATTTACGAAAATGATACGCTTGGGGGCATGTGCATTTCAGCGAACGGTATACAAAAGCGTGATGAAATTGTCTTCGGCAATGCAGTCGGGTATGGTATCCCTGTGCTGATGGTTTCAGGTGGAGGGTACGCAAAGGAAACTTGGGCTATTACCGGTAAATCAATCGTTCACATTTTAAAAAATGTCATTAGGTCTCTGTAAGGGAGAGTAAACACTTTGGAGGATTCTTGACTGAAGCAACAATGGGGATACAACAGATAACTCTTGGTGATGCGCAAATGAAGCTATTGTAATAATAGTGCTGATTTCCGGAGGTGAATGTTATGAGCGTACTGAATATGATTGGCAATACACCGCTTGTTGAATTGACAACTATAGGAAAAAGGAAAGGAAAGGTAAGGATTTTCGGGAAGTTTGAAGGGAGTAATCCTGGCGGTTCTGTCAAGGACCGTCCTGCATATTACATGATAAAAAAGGCAGAGGAATCTGGTGCACTTACCAGGGAAAAAGTAATAATCGAGCCAACAAGTGGGAATACAGGAATTTCATTGGCAATGATCGGGGCTGCAAAAGGATACCACGTGAAACTCTTTATGCCGGAATGCGTAAGTATTGAGAGAAAACTCATTCTTGAAGCATTCGGTGCTGAAGTAATCCTCACACCCGCAAAGGAGAAGACAGATGGTGCCATAAGGATGGCGCAGAGAATCGTGGAACAGGAGTTTGACCGGTATTTTATGCCCAATCAATTTGAGAATGAGCATAATGTGCGCGCTCACTATGAAAGTACCGGTCCGGAAATACTGTCACAAACAGATGGCAGTATTGATGTTTTTGTTGCGGGGATGGGAACAACAGGGACCCTTATGGGAGTGGGTATGTATCTGAAAGAGAAGAACCCGGATATCAGGATTATTGGAGTTGAGCCAACAGAAGGTCATACGATCCAGGGATTGAAAAATATGAATGAATCAATGGTCCCCAAAATTTACAATCCTGATATACTTGACAGGAAGGTTACGATTGAAGATGGAGAAGCATTCGAAGTCACCAACCAACTCATTAAAAGAGAAGGCTTGTTTGTTGGTATGTCAAGTGGTGCTGCTGTCGCCGGTGCATTGCACATTGCTGATGAAATGGATTCCGGAACGATTGTTGTGATAATGCCTGACCGAGGAGAGCGGTATTTAAGCACCATGCTCTTCAAGTCGATATGTGCAAAATGCCCCCCGTAGTCGGTGAATGTTGGGGAGTTAGTTTGAATTTCCTTGATTGAAACGATGCCGTTTTGCAAGGAGAATAATGTCTCTCAATTCTTCCGTATCTTTTGCGTTTAGCCAATTTTTGTCAAAATTTTCATCCTGAACTACCTGTGCGATTGCAGCGAGCGTCCGCAGATGCAAATTCCGCTCATCTCTTGAGCCGATAAGAATGAATGCAACATAAACCGGAGGGGAGGTTTCCACAAATGAAACACCTGACCTGCAGCGGGCTATCAATAATTCAAACCTGTGCTCCCCCTCGACGATAATGTGAGGGATTGCCAATCCCGGGCGCATTTCTGTTGTAGATTCCTTCTCGCGTTTAACAAATAAAGCATGCAATTTCTTTTTATCCATGGATAACCGTTTAGCGAGTCGGTTTGCCACAAGGGACAGAAACTCATTGAGCGAGAACTCCTCATTCAGGTCGATAATTTCACATTTTTTTACCAGGTTATCGAATCTGTCTTCTACAATATTGTCTCGTTCTCTGAGGATTTCCCTGAGTTCGCTGCCAAGGGAATCACCGGCAATGTCCTTTGCGGTTGCACGCTCCACGATATGAATAAGAGCAGATTTGCGCATTGTTTTGCCATGAGTAAATAGTGTGTACCACAGGTAACAGACAACAATGAAGCCTCCTGTCACGAGCAGTGAGACAATTCCCATTTCAAAAATAAGAAAAATGTAGCAAACGATTCCAATCATAGGGAGCC
>CBDUQV010000007.1:0-24618 GCA_965369615.1 uncultured bacterium
GGAGTGGTGTTGTGTTTGGTGGTGTGGGTGGGCCCAGAAAATTGAGAAAAAAAAGAATTGTATCGTACCTCTTCTCGATGGTTAAAAAGCAACCTTTTAAAGCTTGGCTTGTTGGCGGATGTATCCGAGATACATTTCTCGGAATTCCAGTAAGGGACTATGATATTGTTATAACGGGGAATGCTCAAAATGTGTCAATACATATAGCAAAAGATTTGGGCGGTAATCAGTTCTGCCTTGATAGCGACCTAGAAGAATATAGAATAATGCTCTCAAGAAACCGAATCATTGATGTGAAATCAATTCAAGATATTTCACATGACCTGAAACAGAGAGACTTCACCATTAATGCACTTGCTTTTAGTCTCATTGATCTTGAAACCTTCTCTGATCCCTTCAATGGAATGGCGGATTTAAGACGAAAACGTATGCAGGTTGTATCAGGTTCGGTCTTTGCAAACGATCCCCTGAGACTACTGAGGATGTTCAGATTAGCAAGCACACTCAGGTTTTCTTTACCAGAGGATTCAATCGCACTTGCTAAAAGATCAGTCGGAAAAATTGATTCTATTGCACGTGAACGAATAAGAGCGGAACTTATGCTTCTCTTTGAGAGTTCCAAAAGCTATCGGTACGTAAAACGGATGGATGCAATAGGACTCATTGCAGCTCTCTTTCCTGAAGTGGAAAAAGGAAAACGCATCCCCCAGCATAAGTACCGCAGTATAAACCTTAAAGAGCATTCTCTTGTTTGTTACGACATTATGGAAAAAATTATAGATAAAAAATGGTATTCAGTTTTTACCGGTTTTGAGACTGTATTTAAAACCTTCATTCACAAACACAAAGCTCTATTAAAACTTGCAGCCCTTCTGCATGACATTGGAAAACTGTATACGATGAGAGAAGATCCATCCGGAACCGTCTGTTTCTGGATGCACGAGAAAAAGGGGGAACTGAGGCTAAAAGATTACTATCAACACAGACTCTCTCTGAGCAACAGGGAAATAGAAATTCTTTCCCTTCTTGTGCTTCACCACATGCGTGCTCATCTGTTATCGAGAGAAAAAATAATTACCAATCATGCACTGTACCGATTTGTTAAAGACGGAAAAGATGTGATTCCCGGTATTCTGCTCTTGACGTATGCTGATAGTATTGCATCATCGGGAACGGGGAAAGAAGTAAAAAGAATAGAAAAAACAATAGAAAAAATTATTGGTTACTTTACAGCATCACAAAGAGTGAAAATAAAAAAACAACTGATAACAGGGCATGACCTTATTAAACAATTTGGACTGAGACCGGGACCGATTTTCAAAACAATACTGGAGGCAGTTGAAAAAAAGAACATCGAGGGAGTAATTACAACCAAAGGGGAAGCACTGAAATTTGCAAAAAAACTCATCACTCAACTACAGTAGTTACATCCTACTCATATTACAAAACCCCGCACTCTCTCTTCTGTGCGGGGCTTTTTGTTAAGGAGTATTGGCAAATGCTTAACTTTCGCTATCTCTCCCCTTTTTCTTCATTGCACTCAGTTCCCTTTTTAGCATCATCATATGCAGCATTTTTGTCCCCAAGTTCCCTGAAAGCGAACGCACGGCTGAGATACGCTTCGCAGTAATCGGAATCAAGTGTAATGGCTTTTGTAAAAGCTCCAACAGCATCGGCGTAATTCTCTGTTTTCAAATACACAAATCCAAGATAATAATAACCTACCTCATCGAGAGAATCGAGTTCAACCACTCTCTTGAAAGGTTTCATTGCTTCACTGTACTTATCCAGCTTGAGTAAAGCAAGACCGTAGTTGAAATTTACATCCTTATCATCGGGATTCATTTCCATTGCCTTTTTCAAAGCAACCTCGGCTTCAAGAGATTTATCCTGCTTGAGAAGATTATTGCCAAGATCAATATACACACTCGCTGCTGTTTTCTTTCTTTGCTTGATTTCATCCTCATCCTTACCTTTGAGCCAATCTGGATTCTCGACTACGTTCTTCGCCTTTACGAGCACTTCGTACTCTTTCTCAAGCTCCTCTTTCTTTCGAAAGTAAGAGGCAAAATTCAAGTAGGTATCGACATTGTCCGGTACAAGCTCAATTGCCTTCTCATAGGTCTTGAGCGCTTCTTCGTCTCTATCTAATCTCATGTAACAAAAAGCAAGTAGATTGAATGAAGAGATATTCTTTGGTTCAATATCGAGTGAGCGCTTGATTTTTTTTATGGCATCCTCGTATGCCTTGTTTTCTACATTCTTCATCCCGGCATTATAGAAGATTGCCCAGTAATTGAACGATATATCCTTTTTGAGCTGATCAAGTATCTTCGGATCAATTGATAAAGCTCTCTCAGTTTTCTTACATGCCTCCTCATATTTCTTTCTGTATGCGTATGCTTTACCCAACCAGATATAAGCTTCTGCATTATTTGGTTCAGCCTGAACCGCCAGTTTGAACTGCTCTATTGCAGCATCGTAATTATTCTGTTCAACGTAGATCTTTCCTGCTGTCATATACTGAGATTGGCAACCAAGTGTAAGGAAAAGAAGCAAGAGCAGGAAAGCAATAATTGCTGTTGATTTCTGTTTCATAATACCTCCTCTTTTCAGGTTAACTTCTTGCAATAATTGATTACTAAGTGATTATAGCAACATGCTCAGAAAAAGTCAAGAAAAAAACAAAAGAGCTTGACAAATCCGCCCCCTTACGGTACATTATGTAATCAAACAAGGAGGTTTTCCATGAGAATGTTTGTGCCTCTTCTTAGTCTATTATTCTGCTTTTCTGTTCCTGTCATGAGTGTTGAACTTGTAATAAATGGAGACTTTGAGCAACCATTCAGCACTGGCTGGACTGAGTCTGTTTCATCAGCAAACTACACAATTGACAGAGGAACACATTATGATCCTGATCCCAATTACGAAGCATATGTGTATCAGGGAACAGGAAACGGTTACGTAAGGCTCCATCAAACTTTCCTCATTCCATCAACTGATATCGATTTCTCGGTCAATGCAAAAGTATACGCCTGGGACAATGACCCAAGCAGTGCCTGGGCAGGAGCTGCTGTGCTCATTGCATATCTTGATGTTAATGCAGCAACGCTCGGTGAAACTTATATCTGTGCACGAAGCACGAATTGTCCATGGAGTGATGGACCAACTTCACACATCATTGAAGCAGCCGATTCAATGTGGCATTCCTATTCCTTCAACATCAACGACGAACTTGCTCATCTTTCTGCTGTCAATCCTGACGATGTAGAAAAGATTACCGTATCCCTGTATACGCAAATATACCATTGCTGAGGTGCCATTGAAACGGCGAAGGTCTTCGCCGATGATGTTTCTTTTGACTTCTCGTCCTCAGTTCCGGTTATTCTTTACTATTCGCACAGCATCGATGACTCTGGTGGAAACAACAATGGAAATCTTGATCCTGGAGAATCCATCGATCTTATTATGGTCATTAAGAATTACGGCATCTCAGCAACTGCAGTTGAAGGTTTTCTCTCATCCAATGATCCGTACATAACCATCCATGATGGATATACAAATTTTGGTACTATTCCATCAGGCGACACAGCAAGCAATGCATCCGATCCATACTCCATTGAAGCAGCAGTTGGTACACCTGAAGGTCACCTTGCAGATTTTATGCTTGTAGCAAATTCCCAGGGCGCATACAGTGACACTTCCAACTTCTCAATCTGCATTGGTAAATTTAACTATTTTGTCTGGGATCCATCCCCAGATATGTCAAGTGGACCAGTCATTAATGCAACGCTCCAAACACTCGGTTACTCTGGAATGTTCAGCCAGACTCTTCCGGTAACAGAACTCGATCGGTATACAGCAGTATTCGTTTCCGTGGGTATGTATGCTGATAACTACATCATTGAAAATGGATCTCCTGAAGCTACCGCGTTGGTGGATTTTCTCAATAGTGGTGGACGGATGTATCTTGAGGGAGGTGACGTCTGGTACTGGGATCCTCAGGTTATGAATGGATACGATTTCGGTCCTCTCTTCGACATTAATGCAACCGCGGATGGAAGTGGCGACCTTGCAACTGTGCTCGGACAATCCAGCGTATTTACCACTGGCATGAACTTCAGTTATTCTGGAGAGAATAGCTATATTGACCACATTTCATCTGAAAGTGGTGGTATGCTTATCTTTCAGAACAGTGCGCCAGTCTACGACTGCGGAGTAGCTAACGATGCAGGAACATACAAAACCGTTGGTATTTCATTTGAGCTTGCCGGTCTGGTTGATGCTTCTCCCCCATCAACCAGAGAAGCACTTGTTGACTCAATTATGCATTTCTTCGGGCTCTCTGTTGGTACTCAGGAGAATCCCGTACGTGCAATTGGTGCACCAAAAGTTTATTCACTGTCACAAAACTATCCCAATCCTTTTGCTCTCGAAACCACCATTTCTTATGCACTCCCGAAAATATCCGATGTCTGCATTTCCCTGTATGACGCTGCAGGAAGAAGAGTAAAAAACCTTATTCAAGAGAAACA
Source organism: uncultured bacterium (assembly GCA_965369615.1). Classification (GTDB taxonomy): domain Bacteria; phylum Hydrothermota; class E44-bin80; order E44-bin80; family E44-bin80; genus SOKD01. The sequence goes on from CBDUQV010000007.1 coordinate 4,536, forward strand.
GCTTCAGGGATACTATACAGTTCAAATAGATGGCAGTGAACTGAAGGCGGGGATTTATTTTATTCGGTTTACAGCCAGGGATGTTTCCCTATCGCACAAGTGCATCATCATTAAGTAAAAAGACGGGCGGGGCTTTTGTCCCGCCCTTTCTTGATGTTTGTGCTTCCCTTACGTCACCCCTTTAACCAAAATTTCTTGACATTTCTATTTTTCCCGTGTAATAAACAACCATGAGAAAAATTAAAATTGCAATATTTATAATTGGCCTCGGGATGAGTATTTTTCTCATCTTCATGCAAACTCCCGAAGGACTCACAAGACAGGGACAAAATACACTTGTTATCTTTTTCTTCGCCATCACTATGTGGGTTACCGGAGCGCTCCCACTCCCGGTAACCGGACTTTCTGTTTTTGCCCTTCTTGCTCTTTTAAAAGTTCTGCCGGTCAAAATTGTCTTTTCACTGTTTGGCAGTGATGCTGTTTTTTTCATTCTTGGTGCATTTATTCTTGCAGCTGCAATGATGAAGACAAAACTGTCAACTCGTTCTGCTCTCCATTTTTTGAGCATTATGGACAGAAGTCCTGTGTCGCTTTTTACTGCTATCTTTCTTACTTCAGCATTTCTTGCCTTCTGGATGCCGGAACACGCAGTCGCTGCACTCATGCTTCCTGTAATTCTTGAAATCGCAGACGGTCTCCATTTAACACCAGGAAAGGAGAATTACGGCAAACTTCTTTTCCTCTCCATTGCGTGGGGGGCAATCATTGGTGGAGTTGCAACATTTCTCGGAGGAGCACGCAACCCACTTGCAGTTGGCATGCTGTTAGAGAACTACAACCAAAGCATATCATTCTCGGGTTGGATGCTTGCGGTTGTACCAATTGTACTCCTCATTCTTGCTGTTGCATGGATTATGATGAAATTAACTTTCAAGATTGATGTGACGGATATATCAGGGGCAAAAAGGATGCTCGCCACAAAAATTCGAGCGTTGGGAAAAATGAGCACCGCAGAAAAGGGCACCGCAGTAATTATGGTCTTTACCATACTTTCCTGGATTTTTCTCTCAGAATATCTTGGATTAGCCGTTATTGCCTTGCTTGGATCATTGCTTTTGTTTGCATTCAAGATAATCAATTGGAAAGATATTGAAAATTATATAAACTGGGGTATCATTCTAATGTATGGTGGAGCTATCGCCCTCGGCTCAGCTCTTGAAATTACCGGTACAGCCTCATGGTTGGCGCAAACAATTATTGGCGACAGAATCCTTTCACCCTATGTTTTCATAATGGCAATCAGCCTTATCAGCATTGTACTGACAGAAGGAATAAGCAATGTTGCAACAGTTGCCTGCGTGCTTCCCGTAGCATTCAGTCTTGGAAAGGCTTTCGGGATAAATCCAATCATTACCACGTTTGCCGTTGCTGTCCCAGCAGGACTTGCTTTCAACCTTCCCATCAGTACTCCAGCAAATGCAATCGCATATTCATCGGGATACTATCGAATTAAGGATTCTCTCAAATTAGGGATTTTCCTTAATATTATTTCGTTCTTAATCTTCAATCTTTTGGTGCGGTTCTACTGGCCGCTTATAGGACTCAAACCATGAAAAAATTAATACTTGCATTATCCAATATAAGCTTCTCCTCTTCTTCTGTCTCCTATGCACTCGATAAAGTAGAAAAGGAAGGGTGTGAACTTATCGTGGTCTTCGTGCTCGACGAAGAAATTCCTGAATCTGTTTCCTCTCTCCTTATGTACATTGGTTTCATGGGACTGAAACCAACGAACGATCTAAAAACAACCCTTCTGGAAGAATACAAAAAAAGAGGTTATTCTGAATTGAAACGGGTAGAGGAACTTTCAAAAGAAAAAAACATTCAGATGAAAAAATTGTTACGAGAGGGCAGGTTTGTTGATGAAATACTCAAGGTTCAGGAGGAAGAAAAAGCTGAGCTCATAGTAACCTCGAGACCAAAAGGGTCACTTCTCCCCAAGGTCCTCTCAAGTTACAACTTGGAGGAATTGAAGCGCAAGCTTGATGATAAGCTTATTATCATTGAAGAACAATAATGGGATCAGATTGCAAAATTTGACATTTTAATTGCAGCTTTCAGTTAGATCATACAAGGGTCTTGGTGTTGAATCTGCCGTTCGTAATTTCTGATTGCTTCAATGAGCGTATTCGATGCAAGGAGGGCACAGTGTTCATTCTCCGGGGGAAGCCCATCACAGCTTTCAAGAACGGCAACATGTGATATATTTTTAGCATCATCCAATGATTTTCCTTTGGCGAGCTCAGTAACAATACTACCACAGGCAATGCTTGTGCCACATCCGTCTGTCAAATAGCGGCAGTCAGTAATCCTCTTATTTTTTATAGCTAAAAATATTTGCATTGTGTCCCCACAGTTGCCCGTTATTCGCGCGAAACCATCGGGCTGTGCCAGACTTCCAAAATTTCTGGGGTGCATCCAGTGGTCAATAACTGTTTCGGAATAATTTTTCCTGATATCTTCCAATACTTCTTCCTGGAGCTTATCAGAAAACTCATCAAAAACTGATTTCATAAATTTTTACGTAAAGTTTTCTCATTAGTTTTATGCACTCTGTTTTTCTGAGTTGCCAGTTTGTGTTCTTTGTTGATTTTCTTCTCCTTTACAAACAACAGCATTATGGTTGACAAAACCGTTAAACCAATCGAGAAATAAAACGGCACAAATACATTAATCTTGTCCCAGAGTATACCTGCAATAAGAGATGCTGGTAGAGCACAAATACCAACAACCATCTGAAACCCACCTAAACCACTGGCTCTGAATTCTTTTGGTACAAGTTCTGATACAAATGTTTTCTGGACTGGTTCTAATGCACCTCTATGCAAACCATATAAAACAAACGTCAGAATCATTGCCAGATACGTTCGAAACAAAATGAAGCTCAAACATACCAATCCCCAAAAAATATAAGATAGCAACATCACCGGCTTTCTGCCAATTTTATCCGAGAGCTTTCCAAAGGGAAGAGAAAAAGCAGAAGCAACAGCCGTAAAAACCAGATATAATATGGGCACGAATGCTATCTGAAATCCAAATTCCTTTGCATAGAGTAACAGGAAAGAATAACTGAAAGACCCCAGGGCAAAAAAAGAACTCAACAAAAGGAACAGCTTGTAGTTCTTGTCCAGATCTCTTATGGAAAATCCTTTTGAAATTGTTACATGAGACTGTTTCTTTTCCTTTATGAAAGCGAGAATTACTACTGCGCCAATTGTTGATGGAATGGCTGCCAACAAAAAAATATTTCTGTATCCTATGAATCTAAAAAATATAACACATACTATAACTCCTAAAAGAGCTCCAAAATTATCCATCGCGCGGAGAAAACCAAAATTTTTGCCCCGATCCTCTCTTGTAGAGATATCGGCAATAATGGCATCTCTGGGAGCACTCCTTATTTTCCCTGCCCTGTCTAATATCTTAAGTGGAATCAAATATTGCCAGATTGATGCGAAAGCATAACCAATTCTTGACAACGATCCAAACAGATATCCAATCCAGATAAAAATCTTTCTTTTCCTTATTCTATCAGAGAGGTAACCCGAGGCTGCCTGTGATAGTGAAACACATGCCTGTCCTAATCCATCAATGAGCCCAAGGACTACCATATTTGCACCTAAGACGGATGTTACAAATAATGGCCAGATAGGATAAATCATATCAGAGCCCAAATCATTTAAGAACGAGGCAAATGCAAATGTTCTAACTGTCCTTTTCGTTTCCTTTTGATCCATATCAACAACCCACATGTTAGCAAAACGGAACAAAACGGGGGCAGCCCCCAAAGTGTTCCGTTTTGTTAGCATGCAAACATCAATTGTCCATTTTAAAAATTCTACAAACCGATGCCGGGGCTATCTTTAATATCCGTGCAATCTCTCTAATCCCATATCCAAACTCATCCCTCAGCAACAAAATTGCCTGATAACGAAGCCTTTTTTGAGCCTTCCCTAAAGGATGTTTTAGAACATCAATCGAAATCTCTAAACGGAAACTCAATAATTGCACCAACTGCTCAACGGTACTCTCTTCCTTCACCCTGTATCCCAACTTCGAATACAGCGCTTTAGAGAATTTTTTATCACCAATTATTGGTCCAGAGGTAACTTCAACTTTCTTCCAGTTAATTGGTTCATTACTCTTATTCTCTATAAATTTCTTGTAAGCAGCAGCGCAATCAATCGCCCGATTTCCAAATTGCGACAAAATTACATCTGGCTTCAGCAATGAATTCTTCTGTTTTCCTGTGTAAACGGAGTAGCTTGACCACAAATAATCCTCTGGAGATCCAACCAATCCGGCTTTCACAGCTTGCAGATGAATATATCGTGACAGCCAGATACCATAAGTATTAACATCAACCACTTTGCTTTTGAATCGACTTCCAAAAACATGACCAACACGATCGTGAATTTTGTTATAAATCTGGCCATATCGACCATGCAGTGTATTAATAAACTCAGATATCTTCGCTGATCGATCAAAAATAAAAAGATGAATATGCCATTCCATCAGGGAATAGGCAATTATATCGATATCATAATGTTTACTATAATGAGAGAGATAGCTAAGGTATCTCTTATAATCTGAAGAAACCTTAAAAAGGGGATGTCGGTCGTTACCTCTGTTATAAATATGATGATAGAGTTCAACGCCCTTCAATCGAGCTTTCTTAGCCATTTATAGAGTATATTTCAAAATGATTCTCATGTCAACATAAAAAGCTGAACACTTTGGGGGCAGCCCCCAAAGTGTTCAGCTTTTTATAATCAGGAAAAAGATTGACATGCAAGAAAATTTATGTTATATAAAGTAAGATAGAGTATACAGTTTGTCGATAAACAACATAATTGAGAATTAAGGAGGAAAAATGGAATGGTTGCTTCTCGGTGGTCTCATACTCATTATGGGCATCTTTTCAAAAATTCCACAACTTGAAGATGGTATAAAGTATCTGTCCGCTTTAAAAATCCCAATAGGAATTGTTATTTTTCTTGTAGGACTCTCCTCATTTGATATGGGGGGACGTTATGTTTTTGGAGCCATCATGGCTCTTGTGGCTGGGACCGCACTGATATTCAGCCTTCTTAATTTAGTCCCAAAGGCTGAAATTTCCGTAGAGAAAGTTTCGACAATCATGACTGCTTTTGAATTGCCAATTGGAATATTATCGATCCTTGCCGCATTGATAGCTATGTTTTAAGCTTCTTTTTCCTAGCCGCTGGAAAAAGCACATTGTTAAGTATAAGCCTGTAACCGGGAGAGCTTTTATGCTGCTCAAGTCTTGTTGGCGGTTCACCAACATAGTGAGCGTAATCCTCCGGATCATGACCTCCCAAAAACGTGAACGTACCCTCCCCGTAGTTACCGTGAAGATATTTTGTTTCCTCTGTACCTGACACGTAACCCAATATTACCACTGACTTCTTCACTTTTTCTCTTCTGAATCCACAATCCTGCCCGAGGAACTCCTTAATCAGAGCAGTATGATTCTGGGTAAGCATAGTTGGTACGGGGTCGTATTTCGCTGAAAACTCGAAAAGCGAGAAGTATGTATTCTGCCCTCTCTGCTGAGCCTCATTTGTAACATCAACATCGGAATGCTCATATATCATGGGGTTGGTAATGAGATTGAAATTTTCAAACGCAAGTGTGTTCGAGAAATTAAGTTTATTACCGTAAAGCTGCTCAATAGGATCCCCGTCCAGAACTGCATCCACAATATCAACACCTTCTGCAGCAAGTGCAATATCAAGGGTGATCGGCGCCGAACACATTGCAAAAATAAATCCTCCTTTTGCAATGTAGTGCTTGATAGCTCGTGCAACAGCATGTTTAAGATACCATACCTTCTGAAAACCAAGTTTTTCAGCTATTCTGGTATTGATATCCACCTCTTCCCTGTACCAGTCGGCATTTCTGAAGGAGCCGTAGAATTTACCGTACTGTCCTGTAAAATCCTCATGGTGCAAATGAAGCCAATCGTACTTTGACAATTCCCCGTGCAAAACCTCTTCATCCCACACCTTTTCATACGGTATTTTCGCATAGACAAGAGCAAGCGTTACTGCATCATCCCATGGTTCCTTATTGGATGGTGAATAGACTGCTATCTTCGGAGGCTTCTCAAGAATGATCTTCTCCATATTATTCGCCTCGATCGTTTCGTAAACTGTTACGACATCGGAAGATGACAATACTTCAAACCTGACACCTCGCAGAAGACAAAGATCTCGCGCTTCCTTGAAATCATTAAAGAGAAACGCACCACCTTTATAATTCAGCAACCATTCAACATCAACAGCATACTCAAGCACACCATAGGCAATACCATATGCCCTGAGATGGTCGGTTTGCGTCATATCCATCGGGATGAGGATACTTTTTGCACTGAGAACAAGCGGGAGCAACAAAGCAACTACAGTAAACAATGCTACTCTTGTGTGTAAACTTCTCATGCTAAGTGCCAAATTTACTGAACGTAACAATTTAAGACTGGAGTGTATGCGGAAATTTATTTACTCTTTTTGCTTTTGCTTGCATTCGACTTCTCTGTATTGTCTTCCTTTTTGGATTCTGCTTTTTTCGTATTGCCCTTTTTCGTTTTACTCTTCTCAGATCGTTTCGATTCGCTCTTCTTGGATTTGTCTTCTTTGTTCTTAACTTCCGATTTCTTTTCCGAGCTATTCTTTCTCAATGTTGATTTTTTTGTCTTTTTTCTCGGCTCGATTATCTTAATTGTTTTCTTCTTCTCCCAGTTATCAGATACTCCATCCCCATTCTTATCTATGAAGTAATCATTCTGAATATCAGAAGAAAGTACTTTTTTCTTGCTGCCTTTGTTTCCCTGCTGCAGATCATTGATACCATCATTGTTTGCATCAATAAAAACATCCGTTGAATTGATACTTGGGAGCGTCTTCTCCGGTTTTTTGCATACTATTCCCGTTATATCATTGTAACCATCATTATCAAAATCGATAACATTATCACTGATGCCATCTTCGTTCTCGTCAATAAAAGTAGTATCCAGATCATTGATACCATCTCCATTCGCATCCTGGAATAAGTCGTTTTTTCCATCACCTTCCTCATCAACAAAGGGGAAGGGAAAATCATATTCCTCACCGGTAACATCGTTTATACCATCACCTTCCTCATCCCTAAACAGGTCGTTCTTACCGTCATCGTCTTTATCTTCATAACCAAAAAAATACTTATCATCTGTGTTTTCTTCCTTTGCTGCTTCGGCGCCCATCTTCTTATCCCCTTTCTGGATAGGATAGACAGATGCCGGAATTATCAAAAATGAAATAAAAATCAATACTATGGGTATTTTCATCAGTAACTCCTTAATCAACTGTATCAAAATTACTTAGTTGTGTCAAGTAATTTTTCATGATCGTTAAATCCATCCCCATATACAAAACCCAATACAAACACTTTCTCAAAAGAACGATATGCAAGAAAAGTATGGCATGCTGTGTGCGGCACTAAGATTTCTTGAGATATAACGGGGCTCGACACTGAAGGACCACAGAGCTTCTTTGCTTCAGACAAACTCAACAGTTGAATCTGAACTTTTCTTAAAACCGCATTTCTCACTTTCACTATTCTTGCTTTCCTTTACCAGAGTTTCCATTCCAAGTGAACGCGCAAATACTCACGTTCACCCCCATCAAGAAATACTTCTTCTTCAAATTGGTAATAATATTTCTTCCTTACTACAACACGATGTAAACCTGGAGGAATGCCTCCTATGATAGTTGGAGTTTTCCCAAAATACCTTCCATCAATGAATACCTTTGCTCCCATCGGCTTTGATACTACCTTTAATGCGCAACCTACAGGGAAATGCGGAAAAGGAGGAAATGGCGGAAATTCCTCTTCATGGTCGGCAACATAAAAGTGACAGATATCTGTTGAATACTCTCCATGAGTACTGCTAATGATCTCCTCTGTAATATCCTCAATTACGGATACGGGATCCCCTTCCACCTGAACTCGAGTATTTCCCCTGAGTATAACGGGAATCCGCATTCGCTCTGTTGAAGCAACAGCACAGATAAATTCTTCTCCTGAAGGTCCCGTTGTAACTCGGTAACTGAAATCATCATCCTCCTCGGGGATCTGGATCATTTTGTAAGCAGCTACAATTGCGTTCTTCTCGTTTGACTCTGGATAGATAAGGTTAATGTTCCCTTGTGTATCAATATTGTAGATTATTACGTATGCGTCATCATTCGTTCTGAACGAGATAAATATGGATTCGTTATCATAGTAAGTTGCATCATCTCCCTTATCAATTGATACATCTATCTCGAAACCATCCTTCTCCTGTGCCAGAACAAATGTGGAGAATACAAACAGTGTACTGAGCAGCACGAAACATACTTTTCGCTTCATTTCCTTCTCCCTCCCTTTTTGCTACCGGAAGGACTCTTTTTGTTTTGATGCTTTGAAGATGTGGTTCTTCTCGATGATGAAGAGTATCGAGATCCGGAATTGAATGACTTTCTGGTTGAGGAAGATTTCTTTTTGGATTCACTCTCTTTTTTGTCTGATTTCTTTTCATCAGGCTTCCTGATCTCAAATGCCTTTCCCTTCTCGGTCCCCTTCTTGCTGTATGATTGCTCTTCCTCTTTTCTCTTTTTCTCCCCACCCTTCCTTTTTTCAACAACACCATAAATATCGTCATGTGCTCTCTCAACTGGTTCGTAGCAGGTTACCTTTTTCTTTCCCTTAGAAGGGCTTATTCCAATTGGCTGCTTCTGAAAAACGGAGGGGATTTTCTCCCTTTCCTGTGGTCTTTTCGAATTTCTTATACTCTTTACAGGATCTACTTTTGCAATCTCAAAGCCTTTGCCCTCATGAATCGTTCTTCCTCTGTCTGAAAACTCTTTACCATTTCCATAATCGCGTGGGGGTTTTCTCCCTCCATTCATATTTTGGTAAACATACTCCCTCTCTCCCCCATTGTAGTTTGTTCTGTATGGCTTACCATAATCATTGTAATGGTTTCTCCACCTTCCGTATCCATCCCAGTAATAATCATGGTAATAGTAATCATGCCAGACATAGTAACTACCATAATAGTACGGTGGCGGGTAATAATACCTCCACGTATAGTAGTAGTTGTATGGATGATAACAGCAGTATGAATAGAATCCCCACCCCATCCAGAAACTGACATACCATCCCGGTGGATAACTGCAATAGTAGTACGGATCCCAACAATCGTACCAGCAGCCATACCAGCATGGATCATTGCAATACGCGGGATACCAACAATGGGAATAGTATGCTGGATAATACGGGTAGTAATTAACCCAATAAGCGCCAAATCGCCACGGCGGTCTCACCCATGGGGGACGCGCTTCAGCATGCTCGAAAGCAAAGGAAAGAATTACAATTATGAGTAAGACCAGTAAGAGAACCTTTCGTTTCATTATTACCTCCCTTTATTATTGAATTTTTGAAGTATCTTTTCGTGTTCCTGGTGGTGCCAGTTCCCTGTTCCCCTCATCAACCTGATACGCCCAATCAAATTTGCACCTTCCATTACCAAGCTCAGTTATTCTGAACTTCGCGTAGTGGTCATTATGAGTCCAGACAATATATCCATGCCCTAATATCAATTCAACCCAGCCAAGATTTGACCAACCCTCCTCTGGCGCATAATTGATATCATCGATAGTATCAACATATCCAAAATCCTGAATATCCGTTCCATCAGCACAGTTCATATAATGGATATCATACAGGGTATCGCACTCGTAGTAGATGTCTGTATGACTATTGTTGTAATGAAGCACTGATTCCGTGGAGAAATCAAAACCGGCAGAGTACGGATCTGTCAGGTAGTTCATGAGTATGTCTGTTCCCTCTGGTCTTGGAGTATCATACACAAGGTCAGATGAGAGGTCACTCTCATTGCCTGCATCATCAAAAGCGGTTACTGCATAATAGTAGGTAACACCATTGGTAACGTAATAGTCCACAAAATATGCTGTGTAAACCGTCTCTATAAGATCATAATATCCAATAGGTGAGTATCCTCGATATACATTGTATCCAGCGAGGTCTGACTCCTGGTTTGGATACCATTGAATATAAACCGTCTCATCTCCTGTTATGCTCATAACACCTCTTGGAACCGCAGGTGGCTCTGAATCCGGTTCGCTAACCGTGCAACATGAAACTAAGAAAAATGTCAGTATCAAGGTTATTCCCAAACTTATTCCCCTCATTCTTCATGCCTCCTTTCTTCTATTTATAAGAAGAGCAAGAACCGTGCCAGATGTGGTGTTACTCATTAAGTTAATACATTATAATACTTAGTTGAGAACACACGGGTAAAAAAGCATGGAGATTGCACAAATATTGTGCAATCTCCCTTTTTCCCTGCCCAAAAACACTGCAAGAAGAAAGCGAAAGAGGCTCGATTAGGGCAAATCAAGCATGCAAGGACATTTAATTGAACATCCCTACTTTGCAACGCCACCGGCGTTGCAATCCACAAAGGGCAGACATGCAGCTCTTCCTGCAACCTCGCAGGTAACCTGCCCTCCGAAACTTTAGCATAGGAGAAAGCCTGCGGCTAGCAACAAAATAAAATTTTTAAATGCAAAAGAAATTGAAGCCCGGGAATGGCTCAAAAAGACTGAAAAAGCTCTACAGAAAATAATGTAATTTCCAAGGTAAATCTCCTACTTTTTTATTGACAACAAGAATATTTTTTGCTATTTTAGGACTTGTGAAAAATTTAACAAATTTGCTTTAGATCACGGAGGAGAGAAAAATGGGCAAGACAATCGCTGAGAAAATTATCGGAGAGCATTGTGGAAAAGACGTAAGACCTGGCGATATCGTCGTTGCAAAAGTTGACGTTGCAATGGTTCAGGACGGAACCGGTCCACTTTCGGTTCAAGAACTACAAAAGATGAATATGGAACGCGTTATTAATCCTGAAAAAACTATCCTCTTCCTCGACCATGCCTCGCCAAGCCCTCGAAAAGAGCTATCCAATGCGCACATCATCCTGAGAAAATTTGCCGAGAAAACTGGCGCTATACTCTCAGAAGTCGGTGAAGGAGTATGCCATCAGAGACTCGTTGAATCGTATGTCAATCCAGGCAACATCGTTGTCGGTGCGGATTCACATACCTGCACAGGAGGTGCCCTCGGTGCTTTTGCAACGGGAATGGGCTCGACGGATATAGCTCTTGCCTTTGCACTTGGTAAAGTCTGGCTGCGGGTTCCGAACACCCTTAAATTTATCATCAGTGGAAAACTCTCAAAGGGGGTCTATTCAAAGGATATTATCCTATTTATCATCGGAATGATTGGAGCCGATGGTGCCACGTATAAAGCAATGGAATTTATCGGTGATACTATCAGTACCCTCAGTATGGAATCCAGATTTGTCATCTCCAATATGGCAATAGAAGCCGGCGCCAAAACAGGGCTGATATCCACCGATGATGTTACAAAATCATATCTTGAATCAAGAGGTAGAGGAGATAAATACAGGGAAATTCAGGCGGATAACGATGCAGAGTATGAAAATGTTTTTAATATAGATGCAGGGAAAATAGAACCGCAGGTTGCATTCCCTCATACGGTTGATAACACAAAAACCTTTCCAGAAGCAAAAGGAATAAAAATTAACCAGGTTTACATTGGCAGCTGTACCAATGGAAGATTGGAGGATCTAAAAATAGCTGCTTCGATACTTAAAGGAAAAAAGAAACATCCCGGGGTTCGGCTGATTGTTATTCCTGCATCAAAGGAGGTCTATCTTGATGCATTGAGAGAGGGGCTCATCGAGATCTTTGTAGAAGCCGGTGCAAACGTTCTTGCACCAGGTTGCGGTCCCTGTGTTGGTGTGCATGAAGGTGCACTTGGCGATGGAGAGGTGGCTTTGTCAACACAAAATAGAAACTTCAAAGGCAGGATGGGAAATCCGGAAGGTTTTATATATCTTTCTTCTCCTGCTACAGCTGCTTATTCAGCAATGAAGGGAGTAATCAGCGACCCGAGAGAAATACTCGTTTAATTGTCTCATATGTGTGTACATTCTTCTTTAACCTAAAGAAAGGAGTTACAAATGGCTGCACTAAAAGAAACATTAGCCAAAAAAATCCCCGCACTTCGCGATGAAATCAAGGCTCTTGTGAAGGAACACGGGGATAAAGTAATGTCTGATGTTACCATAAAACAGGCATACGGTGGCATGCGCGGTGTCAAGGCTCTTGTCTGTGACACCTCCGTAGTCCCACCAGATAAGGGTCTTATAATTCGTGGTACTCCAATTGGAGAAATGAAGGATCAACTCCCTGAAGCTGTTTTCTACCTCCTCGTAACGGGAGAAAAACCTGATGATGCTTCAGTGAAAGAACTAACGAAAGACCTTAAGAGCCGCTCCAAGGTTCCTGAATACGTCTGGAAAGTACTTGAAGCTATGCCTAATGATTCACATCCAATGGTAATGTTCAGCCTTGGAATACTCGCGATGGAAAAAGAATCCGTGTACAGAAAGAGGTATAACGAAGGCATGAAAAAAACAGAGTACTGGGAACCTACTCTTGAAGATTGCTTAAACATTATTGCCAAATTACCGACTCTTGCAGCAGGAATTTACCGCCTCAGGTTTAACAAAGGTCCTCGTATTGACCCGGATCCGGAACTTGACTGGGCAGGAGATTATGCTCGTATGTTAGGTATCGATGACTCCACAGGTGAATTTGCAAACCTGATGCGCCTCTATCTGGTCTTACACTGCGACCACGAAGGTGGTAATGTAAGCGCTCATACCTGTCACTGTGTTGGCTCCGCGCTATCTGATGCTTACTATGCTGTTTCAGCAGGACTTAATGGCCTTGCTGGACCTTTACACGGCTTAGCAAACCAGATGTGCCTGCGGTGGGTAATGATGGTTAAAGACAAATTCAATGGCGTACCCACAGACGAGCAACTAAAACAATTCGCCTGGGATACATTAAATGCCGGTCAGGTCATTCCCGGATACGGACATGCAGTTCTAAGGGTAACAGACCCAAGATACGCAGCATTCCATGAGTTTGGTTCAAAGGTATGCGCTGATGATCCCCTCTATCAAATCGTTGATAAGGTCTTCAAGGTTATACCAGACGTTCTCAGGGAACATGGTAAGGCAAAAGATCCATGGCCCAATGTTGATGCTTCCTCTGGATGCCTGCTCTATCATTTCGGTTTAACCGAGTTTGAATATTACACAGTCCTGTTTGGAGTATCAAGGGCAATGGGAATGTGCTCTCAACTTATCGTCAGCAGAGCTATGGGTGAAGCAATTGAAAGACCAAAATCAGTAACAACAGAGTGGGTAAAAGATTTCGTTTCAAAAGGATAGTGAACGATAACCACAGAGGACTATGGGAAAATAACATTGACGGGGATTGGAAATTTTTCATTGGTCAATCTCTTTTGTTAAAATAGGAGGAAAGATGGTTCTAAAAGGGAAGGTATGGAAATTCGGTGATGACATCTCCACAGACCATATCGCACCGGGAAGATTATTTCATCTGAGAACCAATCTTCCTGAACTGGCGAAACATGTTCTTGAAGATGCAGATCCTGATTTTGCGAAAAAGGTAAAACCTGGTGACATAATAGCAGGTGGGAAAAATTTTGGTCTGGGCTCTTCAAGAGAGCATGCACCACGAATTATCAAAATCTCTGGTATCGCTTGTGTTCTTGCAAAATCGTTTGCTCGGATATTCTATAGAAATGCAACAAATGTTGGTTTGCCCGTGCTTGAGGTTGATACAGATAGAATAGACGAAGGAGACGAGCTTGAAATAACCCTTAATACGGGAAAAATAAAAAACCTGACAAAAAATGAGGAACTAACAGCAGCGCTGCTACCACCTTTTATGCTTAGAATTATAGAAGATGGTGGAATTGAAGAACATATTTTGAAACACGGAGATTTCAAGATAGACTGAGTTCTTTGGAGAATGCAGATTAAGTAGATTTAACAAAAGGAGTAATTGTGGGAGAAAAAATTACATTTGAAAATGGGAAACTAAAGGTTCCTGACAATCCTATTATCCCTTTTATTGAGGGTGATGGTATCGGTCCCGATATAATGAATGCAGCAAAGATTGTCTGGGACGAAGCAGTTAACGTTGCATACAACGGAAAGAAAAAGATTGAGTGGAAGGAGATATATGCGGGCGAAAAGGCACTCAAACTAAAAGGCTCAGTCCTCCCTGACAAAACATTTGAGGAAATCAGGGAGCACATTGTTGCAATAAAGGGACCACTTACAACACCTGTTGCAGGAGGCTACAGAAGTCTGAACGTTACCATGAGAAAGGTTCTCGACCTCTATGCCTGTGTCCGACCTTGTAGGTATTATAAAGGTGTCCCTTCTCCCGTCAAAAAACCCGGTGCCCTCAATGTGGTAATATTCCGTGAAAACACAGAGGATGTTTACGCCGGGATTGAATGGCAACAGGGAACTGAAGAAGTAAAAAAAGTAATTAATTTCTTAAACAACGATATGGGAACAAAAATCAGAGAGGATTCAGGTGTCGGTATCAAACCCATTAGTATTACAGGGACTAAAAGACTTGTCAGAAAGGCTATCCAGCATGCCATTGATAAGAAACGAAAGAGTGTAACCCTTGTTCACAAAGGTAATATTATGAAATTTACCGAGGGTGCATTCAAAGACTGGGGCTTTGAACTTGCTATAGAAGAGTTCAGGGATTATGTAATAACCGAAGATGAACTCTGGGACCAGGTGAAAGCAGACGACGGTGTCACTCCTCTGACAAAACCTGGCGCCTTCAAGGATTTGAGGGGTGGGAAAGAAGCAGGAGAGCAAGGAGACAGAATTGTAATAAAAGATAGAATTGCAGATGCAATGTTCCAGCAGGTGCTTACCCGTCCCAGTGAATACGATGTCATTGCTCTTCCTAATCTGAATGGGGATTACATATCTGACGCATGCGCGGCACAGGTTGGTGGTCTCGGTATGGCACCGGGTGGCAACATTGGCGATTATATTGCCCTCTTTGAAGCAACCCATGGTTCAGCACCAAAATACAGAGGAATGGATAAGGTTAATCCTGGTTCCCTTATTCTCTCTGGAGTTATGATGCTGGAGTATTTAGGATTTAACGAGGCTGCAGAATTGATACAGAATGCGCTCGAAAAAACCATACTTGACAAAAAAGTTACCTATGACCTGGCAAGACAGATGGAAAACGTTCAACCCATAAAAACATCAGAATTTGCTAAAGAAATAGCAAGGAGGATGAAATAGAAAACTTAGGAATTTTCTTTGGTTGCACAACACGCTCGGATAAAAAACTTCTTGACAATTTAAAGAAGTTTCTTACCTTAACAGGCGTCGAGTATAGTTCTCTTGGTATTGAAGTTTGCTGTGGTGCTCCCGTCTTACTTGCTGGAGCTATAAAAGAAGCAAAAAAGCAGGCAAAGCGAGTGGAAGACGAAATTGAAAAAAGTGGCGTAGATGTGGTCATCACCCCCTGTGCACACTGCTACACAACAATTAAGGCTGAACTTCCTAAACTAACAGGAAACAAAAAGAGGACATACAAGGTTCTTCATCTTTCTCAATTCATAGACAAGCTCATCAAAGACGGGAAAGTCAAACTAAAAAATCCTGTAAAAGCAGTTGTTTGCTACCATGACCCCTGCTATATCGGCAGAAAAGGAGATGGAGTTTACGATGAACCGCGCGAGATTATAAAGGCAATTCCCGGAGTAACATTTAAAGAAATCGAATTCTCACATGAGATGTCATCGTGCTGCGGTGGTGGTGGGTTGGTTCGTGCCTATCTTCCGCTTCTCTCAATCGAAGTATCAAAAGACAAGATAGAAAAACAATTTGTCCCTGCAGGTGCAGAAGTGCTCGTTTCGAGCTGCCCTTTCTGTTACCAGAATCTCTACGAAGGCGGGGAATCATTTGAAAATATAGAAGTTATGGATATGATCGAACTTCTATTAAAATCCATGGAGTAGATATGGAAAAAGAATTCAAAGACTATATGAAGTTATTGTACAAAATTAGAAGAGATCGGTTTACCCGTACTGCCCTAAATAGAGCCGTTAAATCTTTCAGAATAAAGAGAGATGAAGCACTTAAAGCCTTTCCTTATGTCGAGGAAGAAAAGAAGAAACTACAGGAAACAAAGGATTTTGTTTTTAAGCATTTTGATGATCTTATCGAAGAAACGGAAAAAAGCGTTAAGACCATGCACGGCAATTTCCACTTTGCTAAGGACAAGGATGAAGCTCTAAAAATATTGAAAGGGATTACCGGAACAGGCAAGACAATTGTGAAAGGAAAATCCATCACCTCTGAAGAGATCGATATGAATGAAAATCTCGAAAAATGGGGAAATACGGTATACGAAACCGACCTTGGAGAATTTATCGTGCAGAATCTTAAGTCGAGACCGATGCATATCCTTGCACCTGCTGTTAACATCCCGAAAGAGAAAGTGGCAGAACTCTTTTCAAAGATAGCAAACAAGGACCTCCCCCCTGATCCTGAAAAACTCACTGCATTTGCTCGAGAGTTTCTGCGAGATAAGTTCATGGAAGCGGACATTGGAATCAGCGGTGCAAATGCAATAACTGCTGATACCGGCTCGGTTTTCCTCTTTGAGAATGAAGGCAATATCCGTTTCGCTACAAACGCCCCGGATGTCCATATTGTATTCGCCGGGATCGAGAAAATTGTGCCAACACTTTCTGATGGCTTCAGACTGCTTGAAGTTGTTTCTCGATACGCAGGTTATCTTGCTATGACTTATGTGTCCATTGTTTCCGGACCAAGCAAGACAGGAGATATCGAGAAAACAATCGTTTACGGAGCACACGGTCCAAGAGAATTTCATGTAATTCTTTACGATAGCGGCAGGAGTGAAGTTGCCAAAGACCCGGTCCTCGCGCCAATGTTGAGATGTGTTCGATGCGGCGCTTGTATGTATGAATGTGCAATATATCCGATAACAACAGGTCACTGGGGATACAAGTATATGGGTGGGATTGGTATTCCCTGGACTGCTTTCATCTCGGGAGGCACTGAAAAAGCTGCGCCAATGGCATTCACCTGCACACTCTGTGGTCGATGCGTTAAGTACTGTCCAATGGAAATTGATGTCCCTGAAATTGTGCAGGAAATCAGGGAAAAACTGTACGAAGAAGGATTAATTCCGCCGTTCATAAAAAGTATGGTTGAAACAGTGATGAAGGACGGTGTCCCCTATTAATATCACAACCGAAAGGCTGCGTGATTACACAGGTGAAAAAAACCTGTTGTAAATAGGATACGATTAATGTATGATCTATGTGATCTATTAATAATCAATGTAATCAGGTATAATGCATAATTAATTATACCTAACAATTATACCAGGAGGTAACGATGGCAGATTCCACCAACATCAAAGTAGATGCATTAAGAAAGTTCACCGAAGATGTTTTTGTGAAACTCGGTGTTCCTGAAGAAGATGCAAAGATAACAACAGATGTACTCCTCGCTGCAAATAAAAGAGGCATCAACTCACATGGAGTAGCACGATTAAAACGCTACGTTGGTTATATCAAAGACAACAAGATGACACCCAAAACTGAACTTACCATTATTAAAGAAACACCCGTATCCCTTCTTGCATCTGCAAATAATGGTATCGGACAGGTTGCGGGGTACAAGGTCATGAACATGGTGATCGACAAAGCAAAGCAAAATGGCATTTGTTTCGCAACCGTTAAGGATTCAAACCATTACGGTATCGCTGGATACTATACCATGATGGCACTCAAGGACGAGCTCATTGGGTTATCGGTTACCAATTCTGCTCCGCTCGTTCTCCCAACATTTGGAAAACAAGTTGTGCTTGGAACAAACCCACTCAGTATTGCCGCTCCTACGATGAATGAGAGACCATTTGTCCTTGATATGGCAACGAGTACAGTTCCAAGGGGAAAATTAGAAGTTTACAACAGGGCAGGCAAAGAGATTCCGAATGTGTGGGCTACCGATGATAAAGGTAATCCGACAACCGATGCAGCAAGTGTATTGGAGAACTTGCTCAGCAGAAAAGGCGGAGGGCTTCTCCCTCTCGGCGGTGGAAAAGAGGAACTTGGAAGTCATAAAGGATACGGGCTTTCCGCAATGGTTGATATCCTGAGTGGTGTCCTGTCTGGTGGTGCATTCAGTTCGCTTGTATATTCCAATAAGCAGGCGGCTGGTGTATGCCACTTTTTCGGTGCCATTGACCCTGGTATTTTCACGCCAAAAGATGAATTTAAGCAAAACATGGACAAATTCATCGGTATGATGAAAAATTCAGAAAAAGCGGAAGGTAAGGACAAAATTTACATTGCTGGTGAAAAAGAATTTTCAAAAGAAGATGAACAGAAGGAAAGTTTCTCTATCTCCAATAAAGTTCTTGAAAACCTGAAAGAAATAGGAAAAGATGAGGGGGTCGAGGTACCCTTCTAAACAGTGATGTATGATTGTACAAATTGCAAAACTGAGAATATAGATGCCAAAGAAAAATGCAAAAAAGACAACATGTAAGGAATGTGGTAAAACATTTGTGAGCGTTGACTTTCTGTATTGCCCTTTCTGCAGCGGACCACTTTCAGATAAGCCACACCATGTCCACAGCGCAAAGAAATCACACCATTACCGGCTTATGGGTAAAATGAAGCTTGCAGCAGAAGAGATGGAAAAGGCACTTTCTATCGATATTAACAACCCCTTCTACCATAAGCTTGTTGGTGATTTCTATTACTTAATGGGTAACGTTAGAAAATCGATTAAGGAGTACCAGATTGCCATCGGACTTAAAAAGGACTTTGCGGATGCACACTATGCTCTGGGAATTGCATACTACAGAAAAGCCTGTCTGAAAGAGGCGATTGGAGAGCTCGAGAAGACACTCAAAATAAACACGGATTTTTCTATGGCAGATTACTGGCTCGGTTTAACACATTATCATAGAGGAGATCAGCAGGAGGCAATCAATGCCTTCAAGAAATTCATTACAAAGAACCCAGGGTCAGTTATTGCCCATTACCACCTTGGCATAATTTATATTTCAATGAAGAAGTATAAACTTGCCGCTGAAAATTTCAAAAAGGTCCTCAGCTGCAGTAAAAACCATGCATCAGCCCTTTACCATCTCGGATATGCATACTGGGGAATGCGTGAGCGAAGTGAAGCAATCAAGACATTCAAGAAGGCAATCGATGTAAACCCTCGGGATAAAAGAGCCTGGGATATGCTTGATCTACTTATTAATGTGCCTGAACCATAGATTCAAAGAGGTGTGAGAGAAATGAAAAGATTCCTTCTGTTTCTTTGTATGATTGTATTGAGCAGTGGATCAAATGCCCACATGATTAATCCTGTTCCGAACGGCTCAATACTTCCCCACAAGACTGCTTCTTTTTGCATAAGCGGCAAGATTCCCAGCAATGACGAAATAGCTCCCCGAGATATTGATATTTCTGTCAGCTTTGGTCTCTTCGATCGATTCGAACTTGAATTCGTATCCTTCTTTGGAAGTGCATATGCCCTGAATTTAAACGTACTCGCTATTGAAGAAACGAAATTAAAACCCCGCGTTGCTTTTGGTCTGGAAAACATTTCTCCATCCCGCTATATTTCCTTTTTCGGCAGTGGAACAGATACTCGGTGGGAAAATAACGTTTACAAGGTACGGAATTCTGAGCAACTCTCGCTCTATGGGCTTGTTGGTAAACACCTTGGTTTTTCAAATTTCTCCGTTGGAATTGGAAGGGGAAGATTTGTTGGTTACGGAACATGGACACAGGCACTTAATTCTGATTTCTATTCCGATGTTACGCATAACGATGCTTTTGGTATCTTCTTCGAATGGCAACTTTTCAATCTCATAGGAGTTAAACCATACTTCAGTATCGACGGCAGGAATTATGCGTACGGGCTGAGATTTGACCACACTTTCTT
>CBDUQV010000008.1:0-24412 GCA_965369615.1 uncultured bacterium
ACGCTCTTCCGATCTATATAACCCTTCCGTGGCTCAGAAAATGTATTTATATGATACAGAGAGGGGAGATGCACATCATCGATCGATTCTGCTGGGTGCGGAAGCTGTGCTGGATAAGTTATGGTTTCGGGAGATAGTGATACCTGCAGACCACAGAGTGGTGTGCGTTTGCCATAGAGAAGTGAGGATAAAACAATGCTTGTTATTGTTGTCGGAAATTCCAGGACAAAGAGCGCTGTTTTCGAAAATGAGACCATTGAGAGAAGAAAGGTTTTTGATACGGGGGAACTCAAGAATATCGAATTTTTGCGCGATAACGTTTTGTCAGATGCTCACCATGGATGCATTGCATTCTCCTCAGTTGTTCCTGAGATTGGTTCAGCTCTTATCCGGCTGGCTAAAACCATAGGAATAGAGTGTTTTAACATTTCTCTTGCCAAAAACAAGGTATTAAAGATTAATTACAACATAGAACAATTAGGAGGAGATCGGCTTGCCAATGCGGTTGCGGCTTACCGGTGCTACGGAGGACCATGCCTTGTAATTGACTTTGGAACTGCAACAACGTACAATAGTGTGCTTGCCGATGGAACCTTTGATGGCGGAATAATTGCGCCCGGTATTAAGACCTGCATCGAATTTCTCATCGAGCATTCAGGTCTTCTATCGGGAATACCTCTCAAACACCCACAAATATTCATGGGACATACTTCTGAAGAAGCGCTCGTTTCCGGTTACTATTACACATTTATTGGACAGGTAAAGGAAATTATGGAAAATCTGAAGAGGAGCCTGGATAGTGATTATCTTACGATAGGCACCGGTGGTTTGGTGGATTTTGCAGCGCAGGTTTTTCCTCAGATTGTCTCTGATAAAGATCTTACCTTTGTGGGAATTAAAATGATCTATGATGAGAATAGACGGTAATGAAAACAAAGAACATGAAGTGACATGAATACTTATTTCAAGAAAACAATAGTTTCAAAGAGTGCACAAGAGACGATGAAAATAGGAGAGGAGGTTGCACATATCCTCACGAAAGGTGATGTTGTTGCCTTCTTTGGTGAACTGGGAAGCGGGAAAACGACGATGATTAAAGGAATTTGTAAGGGACTTGGCTTGCTGCAGGTTGTGAAAAGTCCCAGTTTTGTTTTTTTGAGAATATATGAAAATGGTATAACAGTATACCATTTTGACTTTTATCGCATGAAGAAAAAGGAAGAGTTGGTAAATGTCGGTTACGATGAGTTTTTTTATAACCACGGGATTGGACTTCTTGAATGGGCAGACAGGGTGCAGGAGTTTCTGCCAGAATCAAGGTTTGAAATTGTTATGAAGAATTTAAGTGAAAATGAAAGAGAAATACAGATATCGCACACAATGGACGAGATAATGGAAAGAACACAAAAGAAGCGCAATGACAAAACGGATGAATAAAAAAATAGTCACCGAATGAAGGCTTGATATGTATGTAGTAGGTATCGATACAACAACAAGAAACTTCTGTATAGCGCTCGTTAATGATAGGAGGGTTCTTGGCAGAATGATTGTTACGGGGAAAGGATTTCATTCAGAGGAGTGCATTGTCTATTTGCAGGATCTTCTCAAAGAGCATGCGTTATCGAATCAGGACATTGGAGGTTATGCAATTTCCATTGGCCCAGGTTCCCTCACCGGTGTTCGGGTAGGGCTTGCTTTTCTAAAAGGTATTGGTTTTGCAGAAGGCAAACCCGTGATACCGGTAGAAACGCTTCTGGCTATTGGCTATGAATTTCGCGGATCGGAGAAACTTATCTGTCCTATACTTGAAACAAGAAGAAACCGTGTGTTTACAGCGCTATACCAGTTCACCGATAGCGGTTACAAAACGATCGTGGAACAATCCTGCTCAGAAATAACAGTATTATTGGAGAAACTCCCAAAAAAAGAGATACTCTTTGTCGGCAGTGGTGCACGTATCTACAGAGATGTGATTGTTCAGCAATGTGGCAAAGGAGCGCATTTTTCTACGATCGAACCAACACATCCTGACCCGGCTCTTGTGGCTTTCATTGGACTGGAGAGAATGATAAAGGGCACAGTTCCTGAGTTGGAGGGGGTTGAACCTACTTATCTGTGAGCCTGTATGATGAACGCTCCTCTATCACTTCGGCATTGCTTCATTTGCGGGTATGATAATGTATTCACCCCATTACATCATATAAACATTTACCTGGATATCGATGTAACGGGAGAAACAATGACATTGTCATTTTCTATTTGGGATAATATGAGTTAACAGATAAGGATCAATAGAAATATATGTTCGCATTTGACAGGATAAAACCAGAGATTGAAGAAGTTATACAGGAGCGGGAAGTTTCGAAAGAATCACTCAGAAATATCTTTTTTTACAATCTTTTGGAATTGGAAAGATTGCGGGAACACGAGCAGGACCTTAACTCTGATATTGAATATGAAAAGGACCTTTTTGTGCTTATGGGACTCGGTGACAGGAAGGAACATACTGGTCGGAGCATACGAAAAAAAGAGGAAAGCACGAAGAGGATTTTGCCGGCTCTGATAAAAATAATTCTCGATGAATATTTAGCAAAGAAGATAATTGATAAGTGGGATCAACTTGTTTTGTGCAATGAAAATGAATTGCTTCATTATCTTTTAGGAAAAATAAAATACGCTCAGATGCTTGAGAAAACGGTAATCCATAGAAGCAAAGGAAAGGGTATTCCTCTCAGTGAATCAACAAAATAGTTACATACAAATCGGGGTAGTTTGCGGGAATTATCTTGACATTATGTGCCATTTACTGTAAAGTTATAAAAACACGAAGAAAGGAGGTGATTCCATGAAAACACTTAAAGTAGCTTTGATTATTCTTCTTGTAGTGGTTATTGCCCTGCCCCTGTTTGGAGGAAGAAGAGGACGAAGAGCAAAGGTAAAAACACATGGTTTAGCAATAAGTATTTATGGCGGTCTTGAAGACCTGACAGGTGAAACAACTGCAGATTCATCAATGTATTTTTCCTTTGGATCGAATATTATATTTCCTCTTTTTGATCCCTTAATGTTCAGGGCAGGACTGGCGAAAATTTCGATCTATGATGGAGGGAAAACCATGTTTTTCGGAACGGGCATCGGTGGAGATCTTATGTATTATTTTCCAATGCCCATGGTTTTCGAACCATACGCTTTCGGAGGTTTATGGTATACAAACATTTCAAATGGAACATCAACTTCAACGACTACACTTCGTCTTGGGATAGGTGCTGAAATGTCCGCCATGTATAATTTCTTCGTTGAAGCAGGAATGGATTACATGAAGTATGGTGATGCAGATGCTGTGATACCATTTTCTGTTCACGGTGGAATGAGGTTTCCTCTCTTCAGGTAGGTATTAAGAAAGGCGGGGCTTTGAGCCCCGCCTTTTCGTTTACGTCAATCTATTGCATTGGAGGCATCGTGATGCCTCCTTTTTTGCTTCCTCTTTAGAAAATCCTTTTTCTACTTCCAAAAATGAAGTAACAGCCATATTAAGCTCAAGTAATTTTTGCTCGCCACGCTTTCCCTTTATTGCTTTTCTTCGGGGGAGTGAAGAGGGGAGAGGGTAGTCGAAATCACTGAGCCTCTCCATTATTTTTTGCAATTTTCCAGCCCTTCGTATATACCAGTCAATGCCTGAAGCTGCTCTTCTTCCCATACCCACAGCGTCAACAACACTTCGTCTTCCTCCGGTAATGTCTCCTGCAGCGAAAATCCCGGGGACCAATGTCTCCATGGTTTGCGTATTGACCTTGATGCAGGAATCCCTTACGAGCTTATCCTGAATTTCCCGGGGGAGAAAAGAGAAATCCTGCTGCTGTCCCGTGGCAATAAGTACCGTATCGCAATCAATCGTAAAGTTGGTTCCTTCGAGAGATATTACATCAGAACGCCTTCCCTCTTTTCTCATTCTTAATTCGGTTCTTACCAATTCGACACCGCTAACCTTTTTCTTTCCCGCAAATCGTACTGCGGAAACATAATACTCAATGGTTACTCCTTCGCGCAATGCCATCGCTAATTCTTCTTTGTTTCCAGGAATTTCCTCTTCATTTCTTCTGTAGTAGATGGTGACCTTCTCCGCTCCACTCCGTACTGCAGTACGCGCCGCATCGAAGGCTGTATTTCCTCCTCCAATAATAGCAACATTTCCTGATAGAGTAACCTGATTCCCGTGATTTATCGAACGCAAAGCATCAAGAGCATAATAGATGCCCTGCAGTTCTGTACCCTGGATATCCAGTTGTTTTGTTTGCTGGCTTCCGCATGCTATAAGCACTGATTTGTGCGCATTAAGCAGTTCATCAAATGTTTTATCTTTTCCGACAGTAATTCCGCAGTCAAACACAATGCCCAGGTTCCTGAGGAATTCTATCTCCTTTTTAACCACCTCTCTTGGCAATCTGAATTGAGGTATACCCCAGAGGAGCAAACCCCCAGGTTCCTCCTCTTTTTCGTAGATGGTAACAGGATACCCCTTCCTGATAAGGAAATAGGCAGTACTGAGTCCGGCGGGTCCCGAGCCAATAATGCCAATACTGTTATTGTCAGTATCCGGTTTCATGCCCTGCAGCGTGGGCAATGTTCCATATTCTGCTGCAATGCGTTTAATACATTCTATAGCAAGGGAACCTCCGCTGCATCGGAGCGCACAGCTTAATTCACATGGACGATCGCAGACTCTGCCGCAAACAGAAACAAGGGGCATTCTGTCCAGTATGGTAATGAGTGCATCGTCATAATTCCCTTCTCTTACCTGGGCAATGTAATGTGGTATGTTAATACCGGCAGGACACCTGCGTTCACACGGAGCATTGCTTCTTGCAGGTCCTTTATATGCATCAACAATGTTTATGATGTAAAGCAGAAAGAAACCGGCAAAGGTTCCGATTATTCCATAATTGATGTGCCAGATTTCAGTGAGGAGCCAGATCAGGAAGGAAAAGGTAACAAAGAAAAAAAGTCCCGCAGCAATTCTCTTTCTAAAGAATTGCCCCGCACCGGGAATGAACAAAGATAGAATGAGTGCTCGAATTCTCCTTCTCTTTTCTTTCTTTTTTTCAAGATCTATCAAAAGCATTATTTACTATACCATTATTATAATCTTTCTGTCAAATAAAAAGAATGGTACGTGGGGGCAAGGTAGCCGCAGGCTAAATCTTCTTCTCCTTCCATTTTCCTTTCAAAAACCATGCTGCCATTATTCCACCCTGAACAATATCCGAAAGGGCAATTCCGTACCAGATTCCCTGTGTCGCAAATAGTTTTGATAGGAATAAAACAACCGGAATTTGGAAGCAGAGTAAAGAAAAACCTGTTATTATCATAGGTGATATTGTATCTCCTGCGCCGCAGAATGATCGTCCCGTAACCAGAGAAAGAGCGAGAAAAACGAGTGTTATCGAAAATATTCTGATGAATTGTGTTCCAATTCTAATGACATCCGGGTTGGTGTTGAATACTGCAACGACGCGCGGTGCAAAAACAATAAGAGAGAGCGCAAAAAATACCATTATAATCTCATACAATCCTACAGTAGCCCAGGTGCTCTGCGATGCTCTATCAGGTTTGTGTGCACCAAGATTCTGTCCCACAAGGATTGCAGAAGCCTGAGCGAATCCAAATCCTGGCATCATGGTTGCGAGCCGTAATCGTATGCCAATACCATAGGCTGCAATGGTGAGCGTGCCAAAATGTGCTACTATTCTGAGAAGCAGGAGCATTGAGATGTTTCTTAAAAAAACCTGCAGCGATCCAAAGAAGCCGATTTTAACAATTCTCCGGAGCATGTTGAAATCTATGCGCACTGTTTTTAACTTAATATGAAAATGAGAGTGACCTTTTAGAAAAACGGCGAGAAGCAGCACCATGCCGATAGCCCTGGCAATGATGGTTGCAACTGCAGAACCAGCTACACCCATCCTCGGGAATATCCAGATGCCAAAGATGAGTAAAGGATCAAGAATTATGTTGAGTGCCGTGGAAAAGAGGAGAACCTTCATTGGTGTTACTGCATCACCAGCGCCACGCAATGCGGTTGCAAGGGAAAATGTTATGAAAATCGTAAATGAACCAAGGGATATGATCTTGAAATAGTGACTCCCCAGAACAATAACTTCACCTTTTGCCCCGAGTAACCTGAGAAGCGGTGTAACGAAGAGGTATCCGCTCGCGCCCATTATGATGGATGCTGCTATTGCAAGGATAAGTGTTTGGATAACCACTTTATCAGCATTCTCATAATCATTTGCGCCGAAAAAACGGGCAATGAGCGCCACTGAGCCCGTTGTAATGCCAATGGCAATGGTGAATATTATACCCATCATAATTCCGCACATTGATACTGCAGCAATCGCCGGGGGACCAAGTTTTCCTACAAAGATCATGTCAACAATATTGAACAGGTCCCAGAGAGCACTTGTCGCTATTGTTGGAAGAGCGAGATGCCAGATATTTTTTACAATGCTACCTTCTGTGAGATTTCGTCTTATTTGCATGGTTCTCTTTAACATAGTAATAAAAATAGGCAAAAGGGGAATGGAGTATGTCCCCGTGCGAACAACGATTCTCCCACGATACAATTAACAGCCTATTATACGGGGAAGATGATAAGGTATTTAATTCAAGTTTCGCTAAATTAAATGTGTTAAAGTTCCTGCATCGTTAGAAATCTTGCATTCTCAATGGTGTTAACGTTCGTAAGCACCACGGAACTTGAATGAGAGAACTCATTCGGAATGATTTACAATTTTGTAAATAGTTATGGGTGGCGTTAACAATAGTACTGACAGTTAGGGTGAGCCTGTCACCTGTGCTCTCTGTCTTTGCTGTTGGATATTACCTTCTAAATTGCTTTGATAACAGAATAAGAATAAGACCCCAGAAAACACCAACTGATGTTCCGATTGCATCTGCTATAAGCTTTAAGAATGAGAAGTCCTTCCACATAAACCAAACAGTCACACCAAAGGCAATAATAGAAAGAATGATGAAGATGGTTCCAACAATTTGCAATACCTTACTCATTACTTCTCCTTTCTTTTCAATGGTCTCTTGCTACTACAAAATCGCATAATTGGATAAGCGAATCCTTTGCAGCCGAATCAGGGAATATGCCGATACTTTTTTTTGCTTTTTTGCTATATGATTTTGCTCTGTCTTGCGCGTATTCAACTGACCTGTATCGAGCCAGTAATTTCACAATTTCCTTCAGATTCAGTTTTTTCCTGGCGAGCACATCGAGCAAAGTTTTTTTCTCAGCGTAGCTCGCTTTTTCATAGAAATGCACCAGGGGAAGCGTAAAAAATCCTTCCTTTATATCGCTTCCTTTTTTCTTTCCAAATTTTTCCTCATCGCCAATAATATCAAGTACATCATCTGTTATTTGAAATGCAATTCCAAGGTTTCTTCCGTACATAAATAGTGCACTTCCCTGCAAACTACCCGCATTGCTCAGCAGAGCTGGCATCGCACAACATGCGGAGAAGAAAGAGGCTGTTTTTTGAGAAATTATTTTGAAATACTCCTTGCGAGAAATATAAACAGAGTTGTTCATGAGCTGATCGAGTTCCCCGCTGAACATTTTTTGTGCGGTAGAGATCATGATTTTCGTTAATTGATCGTTAAGATGAAGGTTGCCATCAAACACACCATTCAACAGAAGGGCACCGTTCAAATACAGGTAGTCAGCAACGAGGATAGCGGAATTGAGCCCATATTTCCTATTGATCGTTTCATTTCCCCTTCTCATTGCTGAGGAATCAATAATGTCATCATGAACGAGCGTTGCTGTGTGAAAAAGTTCAATCGCCGTTGCAAGTTTAAGAGAAGCCTTTCTTTTGTATTTCAGCATTTTTGAGCAGAGAAGAACAAGAGCAGCACGGATCCGTTTGCTGTTAGCGTTTAAGATTTGCACGCAGGCCTCCCTGAATGCATCATCTTTCCGTGGGATTGCTTCCTTTATTTTTGCATCAACGAGTGTTAATTCCTTGTTGACAACGCTGTAAATATCAACCAGTTTCATGTGCTTCACTTACCTGAAGAGAGCGCTTCGTTTGCTTTCTTTTTAGCCTGGCTCAATAATTCTTCAATGTAGTCGGGATTGTGTACGCCCTTACTCCCATCTGCTCTTACGTAGTAGAGCAACCTTTGCGCATCTTTTATGAGTTGTTTTGCTTTTGCGGTTTTACCTGGTTTTGCTTTCTTCAGAATGGCATCTACTTTCTTTATTGATTCTTTTGTGTCCGACTGCCATTCATCTACGAAGACTTTGTAATCCTCTTCATGACATTTAGTACATGCATTCTTTATCCTGGAAAGCGAGCTCGGTTCTTTGACCTTCTTATGACATGCTTTGCAGTCAATGGTATTTGATTTGTATCCCTCGACCCCTTCGAACCCGCCTAACGAAAGCCCATTCTGGATGGAATATGGTATTGAGTGGCATTGTGAACATGCAATCTTTTTTTGCGAGTGATGGCAGCTTCTGCAACTTGATTCACCGATGATTACTTTGCCGTGCGTTTGCTGTTTAACCGAATGGCAGTATGTACACTTTGTATTTTTTGTATGAAGACGGTGGGGAAAAGAACGGTTTCGGAATCGCGTATATTTAAGGTTTTTTACCGTTTCATGACAGTCCATGCAATTCTCGCTGAAGCTCGCTTTAAACGAATGTGAAATATCGCTGTGACAAAGAACACATTCAACTGCGTGGTCGAATGTGTGTATTCTGTGTAATTTATCCTGTGAGTATTCCTCTTTTTTCTCTTCCTCTGCATGATGGCAGAGATCGCACCGCTCCTGTTTAACCGTAACTTCCTCATGAGTTGGCTTATGACATTTTGAACAGGCAATGTTGCTTTCAAGAACCCCCGTATGATCATATTCCTTCACCTCTTCTATGTTCTTTGCATGGCAAGTTAGACATCTATCTGGTTCCTCTGCGGAAACAAAGTTGCTTGTATGGCAGAGGTAACAGGTTGCTATGTCTATGCTCATATGAACCGTTGAATCAGTTGCATGGCATGATACGCATTTGAGCTTTATTGCCCCATCCATCCTGTGAAGTTTATGCGAGAACCGAATACCCTCATATATGAAAACCTTTTCCGTGAGTCTTTCAATTTTGTGGCATTCTTCTCTAAGGCAACTCCTGTCTGCTATGTCGCAAACAATGGGTTCTTTTCCGTAGTTGCCGCTGAAAAACAGAACAGACTCATTTATTGAATCAACAATGTGGGCTTTTACTGCATTGATAAATCCTGGCTCCGTGTGACATTCACCGCACTTGATTCCTCTGTGGGTTGAGTTCTCATACGATTCATAAAACGGTTTCATATTATGGCATACATTTCCGCAGAATCCGGGAGATTCAGACATAGTGATACCTGCATATCCTGCAACCAGGATAAATGGAAGGATAGCAAAGATAACCACGAGGATTACAAGGATTACAAAGATTATAATAATACCCCAGATAAAGAGTGCCCTGTGCCTTTTAAAAACACTTGGTTTTTTATCGAATAAGTACATTGTTCCTCTATCCTCTCATTAACGGTTGTTTAATGAAAACTGTCTTCGTTTCATAAACCACTTAGTAATTGCATCAAGAACAAAAATGCCCAAAAAGGCAAATCCAAAAATTGTTGCAATTCCAGCAATTATAAGAGGGAACATCCATAGTCCTATATTGAACCGAAGAAGGTTATGGAATGAGACCAGGTATTCCCAGAGTACCTTATAAACAAGGACATCGACAAGCACAAAAAAGCAGAGGATCAGCGAATAGAGTGATGCTGCATTAAATGCACGTAATGCTCTCTGAATATTCTCAGGCTCTTTGATGAGCCTGATGCTCGGGATTAATGCGTATATGGCAGAAAGGATTGCAACCACAATATAGATGTAACCGAGTGGTGCAACGAAGTAAAGGTAAATACTGATACAAAAAGTCATGAAGAGAAAGATGAAACCCAGAGTTGCAGCCTGGCGTGGTGTTGTGGTGAAAAAGAGTCCTTTCACCTGTGTGATTCTTCTGCCGTTGACTTCCTTAACGGGATGAAGTGTTGAGTGTATCATAATGTGCCCAGCCTGCCAGAAGAAAATCAAAGCGTACAGTATCCACGGCAGGGGATTTTTAAACAACGTATGCGGAGAAAATGCAGCCCATCCTCCGAGTGGATGGATGCCGACAATAAACGGAAGTACAAGGTATCCTACCCGGTCTCGCAGAAACACTGTGTAGAGAGTACCAAGAGAGAGAGAAATAAGGATGATCATTCCCGTTGTTATGTTAAAGAAGATTGCAGTAAGTCCTACTGCAAGAATAAAATAGCATAGTGAAAGGATGAGCGCATTTTGAGGAGAGATCCTTTTGGTCGGAAGAGCCCTGTTGGGCCAGACTTGCTTATCGCGTTCTCGATCAGAGAAATCATTGAATGTGTGAATGTAGCAATTTGCAAGGAAAGCGCAGATAATTCCGTATATTATTTTCAAGATTGGTGGTATGGTTCCGATAGCGAGTACAGCACCCGTTGCAATCAGTGCTATTCCCATAATGGTAAGAATTGGTCTTGTCATTTCGAACGCAGCTATTGCTCTCTCAATAGGCTTGTAGGGTGCCTTACTTGCAGGATTGCCATGTCCAATCCCTTTATGAAGTATATTTCCTATGAGCGCTTTAAGACCGTAATCTTCTTCCATACCAGGTTACAGTTTATACGTGAAAGGGAGTTCTTTGATTGCATCATAGAGGGTATGCAATTCATCATCAGTACCCGATACAACAACGAGCATTCCCTTTTTTGTGAAAAGAACGAAAAAAGCTGCGATTTTTGATATCTCGATCACTTTTGTACGGATCTCTTCAACAGTGCTTTTCTGGGTAAAAAATTTCATAGTTGTTTGATCATTATCTATGCGGTCGATGAAGAAGCGATTCTCCCACAGGCTGTCTTCCTGTGCTTTCCATCCTTCCATACTCTCTGCCCGGGCTTTGGGCAGGACAACACAGAATCCTTCACCAGCAAGCCCGAAGAGTTTGGCGCCAGTGCTATTCAGATAGAATGCGTTTGTTGAGAATGGGGGAGGCGTAAATGATTTCCAGGATGACTTTTTCCAGAAAAGCGTGACATCATCCTTTTCTTTTAGCGGGAGTGTTACATATTCAATATTAGAAAATTTCGCCACGAAATCATTGGATTGTGAACCCTCAACCATCCGCTGCAGAGGATAACCTGTTGCATAGAGCGTTGAGAATGGTAATCCGTAGGTAAATGGTTTGTTATCGTATGAAGCCCTTATCTCGTAAATTTTTTCACCCAGGCTTCCATATGCCAGAGCGTTGAATCCAGTGCCGCCTTCAAGGATAAAGCCCTCGAGTGTCTGGTTCTCGCTCAGCGGTTCTACAAACAGCTGCTTATCCTGAATTTCCTTATAGAGTTCAGCTATTGTTGCTTTTCCAGGAATTTTGTAAATAGTATCAACTATCTTCTTTGCTTTATTCATTTTTGGTTGTCTCTGTTTCTGCTTTTTTCTTTGGTTTGACATATTTAGGTAGGAGCATCGAGAGATCCTGCATCGCTAATTGCAATCCAGCCTGGCGTGCACCTTCCTTGAAATTTAACAGGCAGGTAGGACAGGCAGTTATCAGGAGTGTTGCACCCTTTTCGATTGCTTCTCGAACCTTCTTTGCTCCAATCTTGCGCGCCATTGTGGCGTCTGCACCAATAAGAGGTCCACCGCAACATTCCTGCTCTTCTCTGTTGTAAAGGAACTCAATGAGCTGGACACCTGGAATTGCCCTCAGTATTTCCCGCGGCTCCTCATAGATCTCAGAATGTCGTCCAAGGTCACATCCATCAAAATAGATGATTTTTTCGTTGAGCTCTTTTCCGAATTCAAGAACCCCTTCATTGATGAGTTTTGAAAAGAGTTGTGTAAAATGCACGTAATTGAAGTCCGGAGGATAGTAGTGAGCAAATGTAGTATGGCAACCAGCACAGGCAGTAATGACCGTTTTTACTCCCAGTTTTTTCCATTGATCCACATTTCTTTCAATTGTTTTTTTAGCCGTTTCTGTGTCTCCGGTTCGAAGTATAGGGCTTCCACAGCATCGTTCTTCGCCGCCCATCAGCGTATAATCGAAACCAATACTATCAAGCACTTTCATAATGGATTTGGGAACCCTGTTCAGCGAGTAGGAACCTGTACAACCAACGAAGTAGAGGTATTCACTTTGTTTTCCCTGCGGAAAACTGGAAGGAATCCAGCTTCCCCTTTCTTCCACTGGTTCGCTGAACGGATTACTATCCTTAGCGAGGTTCACGCTGAGTGCCTGCTGTGCATCGGGTGCACGTTTATTTTTCAACAGGGTTTCACGGAGCACTTCGGAAATCTTGACAAAATCAACGCCAGTCGGGCATCGTACGTTGCAGTTTGCGCAGAGTGCACACATATAAATCGATTCAATAATGGGTTTCGTGAGCTCCATTTTTCCTTCGATAATCTTCTTGAGCAATTGAATTCTGCCCCGAACAGATAGTGATTCGAATCCCCTTTCATTATACACAGCACAGCCAAACCTGCAGTACCCGCAGCTTGCGCAGGTATAAATTTGCTCGATAATTTCCTGTTCTGTTAATTTTTGTACAACCTTTTCACTCACTTTATCTTCCCCCCAACAATACTTAAGCCGAATCTTAAAAGCCCGATGGGTAAATACTTCATTGTATCAAGCATAAAACGGACAAGGAATGGAACTGTTTTCATCATGAACATAAACATGGCAACAAAAAGCACTGGTATTCTCGGATATGTTGTTTTTCCGGAGTTCAGTATATTCCGTTTATCAAGTGTTAGCCGCATTTCCCTCATTCTATCAAGTCCTTCATGGTGGATTCCTCTCATTGCAACCGCATTGTGCAGACCTATGCCGTACACAGTGCCACAGTATTTTGCGGCAAGTGCGCCGAAATTGGCTGAGAGTGAGAAAGTACGGAGGTATTCGATTTCTTCTCTTTCATCACCAAGGATCATGACCGAGAGAACGATAGAGCCCGTATCACTACCAAGGCTTTCTATTCCCCAGGTGTAACCTTCAAGCAAGGTTGAAATATCCTCGACCACTTTTCCTATAAACCGGAGCGGAACACGGATCTCCTGAACAAACAGGCTTGGTCCAAGGCATTTGAAGACAAGCCCGATCCTGAATCTATTTTCATATTCATCACGTGCCACATAATCAGGTTGTTGTTGTCCGGCAACACATATCTTTTCAACTTTTTCACTCTTGAATTTCAGCTCTTCCGGTGATCCGGTGATGCTTACTGCAACTGCAAGTTCTTTCACGAGGCAATGCTCTCCCGCTTGATTGAGCAGATAGAGGAAACCCCTGTCAAGGAAACTGAGCTGATATGGTCTGATCTCAGAGAGCTTCTGCAGCACATCAGTTCCCGATTCGATCGAGTCGAAGTAGAAAAGATAATGCTGCATCTTCTGAAGGGTGAAAACCTTGAGGGTTACCTCAGTGATGATTCCAAGTGTTCCCTCAGAGCCAACAAAAAGCCATGAACTCCAGGGATCGGTCCTGATCACGCTTCCATCGGCACGGACAACGGTCAAGGATAACACCTGATCTCCAACCGTTCCGTGTTGAGGAACTCCCGTACCAGCACCACCGCCAGTAGCCAAGAAGCCACCAATGGTTGCCGAAACAGAACTTGAAGGGTGGGCACCCACCATGAGACCATGGGAGACCAAATTATCCATAAGCCTTTTCCAGGTAAGCCCGGCACCGACTGTTACATAACCATCCTCTTTGTTAACAATCCCGATTTCATTGAGTTTACCCATATCAATGACTATACCTCCATCCATTGGGAGAGCTCCGCCGAGCGCCCACGATCCTCCACCACGTGTGGTGACTGGAATGTCATTTGCATAGGCATAGGAGAGAATTGCCGAGATTTCTTCCGTGTTTTCAGGAAGTATCACGACATCCGGACCAAGCATACCGTAAGCCTTTAACAATTCATCAGGAATTGAATTTCCAAGGTCTCTTGAGTAACAAAAAAGTTCAGACTTCTCTGTAGAAATCCGTTCCTCACCGACTATACCGGTGAGTATGGTAACGTCCTTTAAAGAAATCATGGAAAAATGTACTCTCTTTCTTTACTGTGATTTATTTATTCTTTAGATCTTCAGACTTCTTGATTTCAGCTTCCATCCATGAAGTAACAGCATCACCGTGCAACAATCCTTCGAGTTCAGAATCGAGGTTTGATGGTTTAACGATAAGAATCCATCCATCTGTATAAGGATCATTATTGATTTTGGTAGAGTCGTCTTCGAGCTCTTCGTTTACCTTAATAATCTCACCGCTTATTGGTGCGATTAGCTTTGCTATCCATTTTGCGGACTGCAACTTCCCGCAGGTATCACCCTGGCTAATTTCGTCACCTTCAAAGGGGAGGTCAATGTACGTCACATCTCCTGCTGTTCCAGCCCACATTGCATTCATGCCAATCCTGACGTTCCCATCATCTTCCTTTTTTACCCATGTATGTTCACCGTGATAATAAAGATCATCTGGGAGATCGTAACCACCTATATTCATAATTCCTCCTTTCTTGTGAAGAAATTCACATTCCGGCTATCTATAACACATATTGCTGGTGCTGTCAAGACAAAATGAAAAAATTTTCCTGCTTTCCCGCCGGATATGCTGAACACAGTGTATTGTCATTTAAGGATTTTAAAATGCTTGACAGATGATTAATTGGAGGGTATACTCAAACTGCAATTACAACTTACAAAGGGGACAGGACGAGCTCGCTGCTCTCAAAAAATAATGCTTTGAAGGAGGGACGTATGAAAGAGAGGGTTTTCCCGCTTGTTTTATTTCTTGTTGTGATACTCCTTTCGGGTTTCTTTTCTGCCCTATCGGGGGACCAAGCCATCATTGCGCCTGATAGAGATGTATACATCGTTACATTCGGTGGTGGAGAGGGGCTCAATACCTTCATTAAGTATGATATCTCGCCGGTTCCGTCGGGAATGGTTATTGATTCAGTTTTTCTCAGGGCATATGTATGGGAGGTCAACGGGACCTGGGATGGAGATGTTATGTTCTGCAATGTGGGAGACCAGGCATGGACTGAAGCTGATTCATCCCGATATATCATCGATCTACCGCTTTCTGATTCGGTTCTCCAGACTTCTGGATTCGGGACATCAACAGGCTATACGCAGTCAGTGGATATTATTGATGTTTTCCTTACCGATTATAACGCTTCCAATACCTTCTGTAGTATCAAGATGAAGGACCCGGACGATGGAACCTTCAATCCAATGCCGGGGAGCTATCCCATAAACTCAGCTGATACCCTGGGGGTGGGGAATACCGTATTTGGTTTCCATATCTATTTCTATCCGTCAGAATATGCGAACGCCCCGCCATGGCTTGTTGTTAACTACCATGAAGTAGGTGTTGATGAAGACCAAGACTGCAAGGCTGAAATTCCACAAACACTGAAGATTTCTCCCAACCCTTTTAGCACTACCACCCATATTTCCCTGACTCTTCCAGGCATAGGGTATAATGCAAAGGGCATAGAGCTAAGAATATATGACTTGAGTGGGAGATTGGCAAAATCCATTTCACTAACAACCGATCACCTATCAGTTGGCAGTGATTTAACGCCTAACATCTACTTCCTGAAAGTGAAAGGATATGAGTCAGTCAAGATAGTAAAATTAAGATAGAATTTACGATTTAGAAAGTCAAAGGCTTAGCTAAGTTTTTTGAACCTCTCTTTTACTTTTTCCATTACCTGTGGAAAGGTGGTGTATTCCATCTCATCGAGCGGCAATCGGTGTGGTTCAAATGGACCATGCCTTCTCATATAATCAGCAACATCGAGTGCTTGCTGCCGTGCATTATTATAACTCGGGTCGGAGAATAAATCCTGCGGTCCGATAAGTCTGCCATTTGATAACTGAAATGCTGCGGCAATAACCCTTGGGGGACCGTCAAACCTTGTTGGGCGTGCATCCTCAAAGCTCACTGGCATAAGCGGTCCATGGTGGGAACCTCTCATCCAACCGGCAACCGTGTGGGGGAATGAGAATGGTTCAATGACCTCTCCCAGTGCAGGAAAACCACTTTGTGATCTTACAATCATCACCGGGTCATCCTTTCCGACATACTTACCTGCCAGGAGGTTGAGTTTCTGCGTGGATGAGGTGGCGGCTATTTCATGGTCACTCTTTCTGTAGATACTCTTGATAATGTAATGTTCTGTTGCTCCAATGAGGATGAGAAGGTCATAGATTTCTTCAGGACAATTGAAAGTGATTTCTCTGTTCCCGAAAACATCAAGTACTTCAAATATGAAGCCATCATGCATACTGGGATCGATCACGAGACCGGCAGTGTTGAAAGGATCAGCAAAGATTTTGTAAAACGGATAGTTCCAGGCTCCCGGTGATGTCTTGTCAGCCATAAAGATGATAATGGGTTCGCTCTTTCTCTCGACGATTTCCAATTCCGCGCATCCTGGGCCCATTCCTTTAATGTTGCCTGAGAATGCATCAGAGAGTAAATCTTGTCCCGCACCATAGAGCTTGAGTTGCTTTGCAACCTCTGTGCATTCCACGAAAATGTCCCAAGCCAGTTTATGTATTTCACCGCTCTCGATGCCTTTTGTGTGAGTTATGATGAGTTCAAGGTCATCACCGCAATGCATTACACAGAAGTCGGTAAGCACTGACTGGTTTTTAGCCTGTTCAAGCATTTCTTTGGCTTTATCCATCAATGCGGGATGCATCGATGAATGGCCAACAAAACCACCCACATCTGCTTTGATAGCCGACAAGGTAATTTTATCTGGCATTGGAGCCTCCTGGTAAAATTTTGGGTGCAACTGTCATATGCATTCAGTCTGGTGAGAAATGAAGCATCTTTTTGTGCATGTTTCCATTTTTACCTCTTATAAAACCAGATTACATAAATGTCAAGTTATTTTTTTTATTTTTATGTTACTGCGGTTTTGCAATGCTGCAATTTACAGCGAACGTGTCCACCGAAACCCATGTCTTCGAAGTTTCAACGTAGCATGATTTGCGTAGAAGGAACGTTTGGTTAGTACGAAAGTTCGTGGCTTAAAGTAAAAATTCAATTGACAATGAAAATGATTTCTGATACGCTATTTTGGAAACAATTAACAAGGAGGAAACTATGTGGGGAGCATCGGAAATTTGTCAGAGCTGTGGTTTACGGGTTGAAGACGATAAATACGGTACAAATCCTGATGGCACATTCAGCGAAGATTACTGCAGTGAATGCTATGAGGAAGGCGAATTTAATGAGCCCACAGTACAGATGGAAGAAATGATTGAACGTTCGGCACGAAAAATGTCTGAAGACGGTAATATTTCTGAAGACGATGCGAAGAGAAAACTGGATAAGGCATTTCCCCGACTTAAACGATGGAATGATACCTGGTAGGATGGAACGTGATTTTTTCGGGATAGGTACTATGCAGAGGTTTTTATTTTTTTGAGGTGGTTCACGGAACGATCACTTTTTTTGTTTTGTTTATCTTTGCTGCGGGTTCCCTATATCCATTGTTTTTCCTTGACTTTTATCTTTTTTTTGCATAGGATTCATACTGGTTTAAGCAGGAATTGAATCGAGGAGGTTATGTGAAGAAGACATTCCTTTTTGTAGTGCTCATTTTTCCCGGTCTCCTTTTTGCGTATGAAATTATGCCTGCTGATTCCGTGCAGGCGGGAATGACGGGATATGGGATCAGCGTATTTGAAGCAAATAAACTTGATACTTTTGCAGTAGAAATTCTTGGTGTTCTAAAGAAAGCTGGTCCTGACAGGAAGTTGATTATTGCGCGGCTCAGCGGAGCGGGGCTTGAGAAAACTGGTATTATTTCTGGAATGAGCGGAAGTCCCGTTTTTATAGATGAGAAGATTATTGGTGCTGTTGCTTACGCATGGCCGTTTTCTGTCGAGCCGCTCTGCGGAATTACTCCCATCGATGAGATCCTTGCAACGAAAGCTGATAGTTCTGAATCCGTGGGGGATGGTTCGGAAATCAAAATAAGGGGAGAGGGTAGAATGTCTCCCTATTCAGGAATTACCCTCACAAGGATTCAGACGCCTCTTGTCGTTTCAGGTTTTAATGATTGGCTCATGAAGGATATTGAGACGTTCTTTGGTGAAAAGGGGTTTTCGATTGTCCTGGGAGGGGGCGCATCAGGAAAAGGTGGAGAGGGAGATTCTCTGTTTTTAGGTTCTGCTGTTGCTGCAAAACTTGTGGGTGGAGATGCTTCCATTGGAGCAGTTGGAACTGTAACGTATATTGATGGCAAGGATGTGTTTGCATTTGGCCATCCATTATTCCAATCAGGTGCTGTCTCCTTTCCCATGAGCACGGCATATGTATATGCGATAATGCCAAGTCAGTTCAGTTCCTTTAAGATATCGAGTACCGAGAAAAATGTCGGAGCGATCGTACAGGACAGAAGTAATGCTATCTATGGAGTGATTGGGAAAGATGCACATATGGTGCCGCTGGATGTTACTGTCAGGAAGGGAAAGCTCACGAAAGCATTCCATTTCGAAATCGTGGATCATAAGGAACTGACAGCATATTTTGCAAGCATGACATTTGCCAACGCTTTGCTGGCAAATAGTCGCGGATATGGCAGTCTTTCGCTTTCAGTTGAGCTAACGTTCCTCCTGAAACCCTATGGGAAGCTTCAACTCAAAAATTTCTTCGCGGGAGAACAAGCGCTAACACACAGTATGAACAGTATTAACAGTATAATTGGTTTACTGGTCAATGACCGTTTTGAACAGATCCTGGTTGAATCAATTGAGATCTCTGTTGATGTAGTGGAAAAGGAGAAGTCCGCAGTAATTGAGACAATAAAGCCGTCTCGTTTTTCTGTAAAGCGAGGAGAGCATATTGACATAACAGCATATCTCAGGGATGTAAAAGGTGAGATGAGAAAAGAGCAGTTTACGCTCTGCATCCCGAAAACGTATACCGATTCGATTGCTCGGATAACGGTTGTTGGCGCGGATGGTTTTGCGAATCTTGAAATGGAAAGGGTTTCCAACCACTTCCTTACAGAAAGACCCGGTCACATCATTGAATTGCTCAAACGCTCGCCCAGAAACAATGTTCTGTACTGCTTGCTGCTCTCATCCAAGCCTGGTTTGCTGGTGAAAGGATATGAGCTGGGTTCTCTCCCTTCATCAATGCTCCATCTTATGGAAGGTTCGCAAAATCTTGGGGAAGGTCGTTTCACAAAGGGTGGTATTATTGACAGGGCAGAGAAGGAATTTGATTTTAGAATTTCCGGTAGCAGTATTATTGCAATAAAAATTGTGGATTAGGGGAGGTTTGATGATAAAATCTTTATGTATCCTTTCTTTACTTCCTTTCATTGTATCATCTGTATCTGCTTCCGGTTCACAACTCCTGAAGTGGAAAGGAACCAGGGAATTTTACCAGGCAACCGTCGAGAACGTGATCATCGATGAGCATGGTTCTGTTTTCCTTTCTCCAGGTATTGATACGCTTTTTCAATCCACAGAAATATTTCTCTGGGATGCTGTCTATGATAGCAAGGGAAATTTGTATGTTTCGAGCGGCAACGATGGAAAGATTTTCAGAATTACGCCGACGGGGCAGGTATTTACGGTTTTCACGTCGGAGGGGGGGGCAGAAATATTTACTCTCGCCGTTGATAAACATGATAATGTCTATTGCGGAGAGAGTCCTTCGGGCATAATTTATAAGATTGCAAAAAACGGAGATGCGAAAACTTATTACAAAACAAGTGAACAGTATGTGTGGAAACTCCTCTTCGATGAAAGCGGTGTTCTCTTTGCTGCAACAGGGGATAGGGGTAAGGTTTTCAGAATAACAGGTAAGGACAGAGGAGAGGAATACTATGCATCAGCGGAAAATCACATTGTCGATTTATGCATGCACAACAAGAAACTGTATGCCGGGACTGAACCGAATGGTCTTTTCATAGAGATCGAAGGCAAAGAGAGGGCGGTCGTTCATTACGATTCAAAGGAGAATGAGGTTCATTGCATTTCTGCACTTGATGATGAAATTTTCTTTACGACTATTTGTCGACCTCTTACCGCTGTGACATCTTCATATACCACGTTTTTTGCTTCAGGCATCGGGACCAGCGATCACAGTACAGAGAGCAGCGTTCTCTATAAGTTTAACATAGATACAAAGACTGTTATTCAACTCTGGCAATGCCCAACTCCTCCAATCTACAGTCTCTCAGCGTTTGGAAAGAGGAAGGTACTGATAGGGACAGAAAATGGGAAGCTTTACGCTTCAGATGCAGATGGCAGAATTAGCCAACTCCATCACTTTGAGAATGCTCCCGTGCTTGCATTGAAAGCAGGCAGGAAAAAGAATGCGTATGTACTCCTGACCGGTAATCTTGGAAATGCTATCCAGATGGGACCTGATTTGTCAAAATATGGTGAGATTGAATCGCGTGTGATCGACACCGGAAGGAAATCGGTATTTGGAAAGGTCGACTGGGATATTGAAGTACCATCGGGGACATCATGTACTGTATGGTTGCGCGTGGGAAATAGGGAAAATCCTGATGAGGACTGGACACGCTGGAAGAAAATGAAAAAGGGGAGCGCTATCAATCTTGCACCTGCTCGTTTCATTCAGATCAAATGTGAACTTGAGACCGCAAGCGGTGGCAAGTCGCCACAATTAAAAGAAGTTTCCATTTCATATTTGCCAGAGAACAGGGCTCCCGTTTTCCATTTGCTCTTGGTTTGTCCTGTTGGAGTTAATGCAAGTGAAGATTATGATCCCCTGCAGGGGATGAAGATGCCATTATCAGAGAGAGATAGGGATTATTTTATCACCTTAGGATATGATCTTCCAATGATCGTATACAAGCTTGAAAAGGGGAAACGCTGTGCTGTATGGGTTGCATCTGATCCTGATGGTGATTCCCTGAGTTCCGTCTTTTATTATAAGGGAGAACATGAAAAGGAATGGAAGGAAATGAAGAAGGATCTGATGGTTCCTGTTTTCCTCTGGGATGAAACGGCACTTCCGGATGGAATATATTCAGCAAAGGTTCTTGTTCGTGATGATAGAGATAATCCGGAGTCCCGTGCACAGGATGCTGAATTAATTTCAGAGGAGTTTATTATTGATAATACAGCACCTGTGGTTGAAGTACATTCGATCAAGACAGAAGGAAAGAATATTGAGATTATTGTTTCTGCAAAAGACGAATTGTCGATTCTCAAATCTGCCCGTTATTCAGTGAATGGGGGAGAGTGGAAATTTGTGCTTCCCGATGATGGGATATTTGATGATAAACAGGAAAAGTTTGTTGCTACCATTAAGAACAAGAGTGGCGGAGAGTACACCATTATTTTCAAAGCAACAGATCTTTCACTCAATACAGGTGTGGGTAAGGCAACGGTGGAGTTGAAGTAAGGTGTAACTACAAAAAGGTACAATCTCATAGACGATCAATAATGAAAATAGTTGTTGCTCCAACTTCGTTTAAGGGAACGCTGGGGGTGATCGATGCTTCCATTGCGATCATACGCGGTATTCGACAGATAGACGCAACCGCAGATATTGTCCAGTTCCCGGTATCAGATGGTGGGGATGGTTTCCTGGAAGCAGCGCTTTTTAATTGTGGCGGAAGGTATGTTGATACGGTTGTTACCGGTCCGAGAGGAAAGAAGCAGACAGTTGTGTGTGGAGTGCTTTCGGGAGGAAGTGGAATAGTGGAAATGGCAAAGGCATCTGGTTTTGCACTCCTGGAAGAGACAGAGAGGAATCCTTTGCTGGCTTCCTCGTATGGAACAGGAGAGTTAATTCTTTCCCTTATTAAGAGAGGGGTTCAGGAAGTAATCGTTGGGGTTGGCGGGAGTGCTACTATTGATGTTGGTATGGGTTGCATGCAGGCATTAGGTGTTAAGTTTCTCGATGGAAACGGAAAAGAAGTTGGATCCATAGGAAGGGAGATAGCTGGTGTGAAGGGAATCGATATAAGCATGGTACCTGAAGAAGTGCGGCAAGCTCGCATCATTGTTGCAGCTGATGTGAATAATGTTCTGTTGGGTGATGAAGGTGCTGTCTTCACCTATGGAAAACAGAAGGGTCTTAAGGATGATGATGCACCATTTATGGAAGATGCAGTGCATCATCTTGCAGAGGTGATGAAGTCCGATTTTAATAGAGATGTAACAACAATAAAGGGAGGGGGAGCAGCAGGAGGGATTGGTGCTGGTTTGTATGGAGTTTTGGGAGCCGAATTGAAAGATGGAACAGAATTCTTCTTTAGGCTTGCGAAATTCATTGAGAAGGTGAAAGGAAGCGAAGCGATTATAACTGGAGAGGGAAGCTTTGATAGTCTCACCGGATATGGGAAGGTAGTACAACGTGTGCTTGCAGCAGGTAGGGAAGAAGGGATCGTTGTTATTGTGCTTGCAGGAAAAATTACAGAGAGTGCTGAGAAACAATTTTCTGATGGACGATCTTTTGGTATATCCATAACGCCGCCCGGCATGGATTTTAAAAAGGCGAAAGAGCGTGTTGGTGAGCTTCTGCAGAAGGGCGCTGTTGAAGCGATGCAGGAGCTTATGAGGTTGCTCAGGAAATGAATACTATTGAACCAGCTCTGTGTTCTCTGTATTAGGTTTTTCACAGTACTGCAGTTAGAGTAAGGAGGCAGTATGAAGGATTTCTTCCGAAATAAGAGGATTGGGGTTTTAATGGGAGGCTGGTCAAGTGAGAGAAAAATATCCCTTATGTCTGGCAGAAATATTTTGACATCCCTAAAACGGCAGGGATATGACGCAGTATCCATTGATATGGACAGGGATTTAGCTTCAATCATTGCAAAAAAGAAGGTTGATGTAATTTTCAATATCCTTCATGGAAAGCCCGGTGAAGATGGAACTGTTCAGGGTATGCTTGATCTTTTGGGTGTTCCGTATACGGGAAGCGGCCTACTTGCATCAGCCATTGCAATGAATAAAATTATGACAAAACGGATTCTTCTGAGAGAGGGGATTCTAACACCACATTTTTTTGTTATTGAAGAATGGATGGAAATAGATGATGCCGTACAGCAGGCAATCAAGGCAGTTGGTTTCCCCTTATTCATGAAGCCATCCAATGAAGGTTCAAGTGTTGGAGCCAGGATCCTGACTGATGAAGAAGAAATGAGAGAACTCTTTCTGGAAGAACGAAAGAGGTTTGGAACCTTTTTTGTGGAACAGCATATCAATGGGATGATTCTAACATGTGGTGTTCTCAATTCTGGTAAAGACGCATATGCACTTCCTGCACTTGAGCTTGTTCCGAAAAATGAGTTCTATGATTATGAAGCAAAATACACGAAAGGCATGACCGAATTTATCATTCCTGCTCGGCTGAGCAAAAACGTGATTGAGCATATAGAGTTGATGGCAGTGGAAACACACAGAATCATTGGATGTAGTGGATTTTCACGGGTTGATTATGTAGTGAAGGACAATGAGATACCATATGTTCTTGAGATAAATACCATTCCGGGGATGACAGAGATATCTGATTTGCCTGCTGAAGCGGAGAAGATAGGTATGTCGTACGATGAATTGGTAATGGAAATCCTTAAGAGCAGCATACCACGTTTCCCCTCCACGTAAATCGGGATTTGTTATCTTTTCGCTACTCCTTACTAAGCTGGGAGGAGAAAAGCGGAAGGGGGACTGATGTCCCCCCTTAAAGTGGTGGAGATGAGCGGGCTCGAACCGCCGACCCCCTGCGTGCAAGGCAGGTGCTCT
Organism: uncultured bacterium; assembly: GCA_965369615.1. Lineage (GTDB taxonomy): Bacteria > Hydrothermota > E44-bin80 > E44-bin80 > E44-bin80 > SOKD01. The sequence goes on from CBDUQV010000008.1 coordinate 23,917, forward strand.
CCCAACTGAGCTACATCCCCTTTTTCAATCTTAAAACAAGTACGTTGCACTGATCCTGGTGAAGATAGGATTTTCTGCGCCACTCATGAAAAAGCCATGGGTAAAAGGTAGGTCTTCATGCAAAATCGCATCCACCACCAGAGAACCACATCTCAATCGGAGACCAAGGTTCAGGTTAAAAGGCGCAGTTTTGTTTGTCAGTATACTTGTAATTCCATCCTCTGACCGTAATTCATTCGTGACAAGGGATTTATTCATTCCCGCACGAACCGTAAGCCATGATTTAATATCTGACTCAAGGGATGCGATAAATGCGGGGAAGCTTGTTTTGTTTACTGTTGTATCGTAGGTGGTAGTAGATTGTTTATACGTAATGTGATTGTAAAGCACACCAATAAAAACCTTATTTTCATCAAAGGGAATGATGTTTACACCCAATCCCGCCCTGGTTGAGGTTGTTAATCTTTGAACCGGTGTTTGGACCGAAGAAATTACC
>CBDUQV010000009.1:0-23347 GCA_965369615.1 uncultured bacterium
AATTGCCCGCTATATCAACTTTTTGCACGGATATATCCTCATCTATGCCTCTATCGTCCTTCCAAAGAATAAAAATTTTGCCATTGCCGTCATAAACATTTTTGGGTGCACTGCTCATAAGAGAGCAAATCTGAATCCCATTATCCTGCCAGTAGACTCCGCCACCCACGAGGAGGGACGAAAACAGAAACAGCAGCACCATCCCCACCACCAATGCTATTATTCGCTTTTTCATGAGCTCTGAAATATTGTAGCATGGAGAGGGATGGTTGTCAAGAGAAATGGGATGTAAGATGTAGGTTTTTACACACCCAACCCACAGAAAAGAAAAAGGGCGTTCAGTTGAACGCCCCTGCAATTACTCTATTACAAATTACAGAATTACTTTCCAGAGCTACAAGTAAAAAGTAAAAAGTTAAATTTGAAATCTGATGGAAAGAAAAACGAGGTTGGAAACCTCATCTGTTGGTGTTAATGTACATCGTAAATCCTACATTCTACATCTTCAATCCCTTACTGTTGTTCCAAGGAACTATGCGGCTTGCCCGCCGAAGCTTTAGCGTAGGAGGGGGTCAACGAGACTCGAACTTATATGCGAAATTGGATGATGAGTGTGATGATGAGTGCATAGAGAATTTTTGGGAGTTTCTTAAATTCCTGAAAAAAATAAGCGATAGACTGGATAAGGAGCAGTAACGCCGCATAACTGCAACACAACAAAACTCTGTTACTTAACAAACTTCACATATTCTTTTGCGGGTTTACGGGGGTGGAGTGTGGGCTGTTCTGATGGATAACCAAGTGGAGTTACTGTTGCGACATAATGTTGCTGCGGAATACCGAGAGCTTCCTTTACCTCTTCGGTATCCATTCCTCCAATCCAGCAGGTTCCCAGTCCAAAATTCCATGATGCAAGGGTGAAATGGTATGCGGCAATGCATCCATCCTGGATATGACGTTTGGACATGGCAGGGTCTGAACAAACCACAATTGCCATTGGTGCTCGCGCAATGGGTGCACTACTTTTCTCACGGAGTGATGCGAGAAACTCAATTTTTTCGCGTTTATACAAAGCAAGAAAATAGTAGGATTGACAGTTTCTCGAGGTTGGTGCATATCGGCATACTTCAAAGAGTTTCCAGAGGATTTCGTCCGGGATTTTTACCTTTTTGAAGTATCGGACACTCCGTCTTGAGATAAGCAGTTCATCCCCCGTTTGATACGAATCGACAGGATGGAGAAAGGCCTGGAATTCGATAATGCGGTTTTCCGGGTCCCTTGCGAAAAAATGGTAAATTTCGTACTTCTTGTTCTCCTTCGGCTTATCTTCAGCACAAGACTTCATCTTCTCATACATACTATCGACTTCCTCCTTTGTTGGATAAAAGAAGGTGAGCATTCCGCACGTGTCGATCTCCTCTCTTGTGCAGAAACCTACGAGAAGGTTGCCGTGTTTCAGGATTACGCAGTCCTTCTGTTCTAACCAGATTTCCATCCCAACCTGTGATTGATAGAAATCCTTTACATTTTCTTTATGTTTCGTTTTGAAGAATAGTATTCCAGACATGAGTGCCTCCCAATTAAATGGATTTGGTTTGATTACTTCATCAGAGCTTACTCTTTATAATCACAATGAAAGTAAGTACATCCTGCGTGACAGATGAGTACGATGCTTTGCATTCTACCAATACCCTTTTTTGTGTTGTTTATAGAGCAAATAACCCATAAATCCTATCATGAGCAGGAAATAGAGCTGAACCCAAAGTGAGACAATAATTTTCCAATCCGATGTTTTAATGCCGCCAAAGTTAATGGCAGCAAGGAATATTGGGAAATTACCCAGGTAATGAAGGAACATGCCGAGCAGCAATCCCAGGATGAAAAACTTCTTGCGAAAGAATATCATTGCTGATGCGGTGAAAGCACCGTGAAAGATGCAGACAAAGAACCGTTCCTGTATGTAGCCGCCAAACGAGTACCAGGGAAGTTGTGCAATGGAAGGAACTTTTGAGAACTGGTGGGCGAGCATCCACAATTCACCGATGCCAAAACCGAGCCCGATCGCAACTGCAATATTTATTGTGTTCTTGATGTTAATTTTGTGAAAGAGCCAGGGGATTAACAGTACCCATAGTTTGATAGGCTCTTCTGTGAGCGGTGCATAGAAGGTGGTAAGAAATCGGTACCTATCAGTGAACGGGGAAAAGATTTGCAGCAGAAGTTTATCAAGGGGGAGGCGGATAAGGTAGAAAGCAAATAGAGACATGGGGAGTTCGAGAAGAAGAATAATAAACAGTGGATTCCAGTCTTTTCTCGGGGTTTTCCAGAGAAGCAACGTACCGATTATTCCAAGTGATAGGAATGTTGCTATTGCTGCTGCTATATGGATACCTTGCATAATGGATGTCTGACTCGGAACTATCTGGCTATCAGATAAATGCCCAGAATTATCAGTCCAATACCGAATATGTTAAAGGTATTGACTTTTTCTCCGAGCATAAATACCCCTATCAATAGAGACCAGATGAATGTTGTTGCATAGATCGGGTACAAAACTGTCAGCGGACCACCAATACGGAACGCCAGAAAGAAGAGAAACATTATGGTGACATAGCACAAAATACCGAGTATGATGCGGTAATTTGTTATCCAGGAGATGATGGTTTTGGATGCTGATTCTGCACCGGTTTTGTAGAAGTATTGACCAAAGGCACCAAGGATTGCAGCGATCAAGAACAGTAGAATTGGTTTAAAACTTACATGTACCATATTCACACATTAATTGGTAAGCTGAGAAGCCTTTATGACTGCCTCCCGCAGTTTCATTGCTATTTCCTTAAGACCTGGTTTTGCAGAGAACAAAGCATTGAATTCTATTGGTTTTCCGAACAGGATCTCGATGGGTCCTGAGCATGGGAAAGCCCGTTTATGGTTAAAACAGTTATAGGTTCCTTTTATGAACACCGGGAGTACCGGGGATTTTGTTTTTTTTATGAGTATTCCAACTCCTGGCTTAAACTCCGCCATTTTCCCATTTCTTGTGCGTGTTCCTTCAGGATAGATAATGATACTCCCTCCTGATTGGAGAACTTTCTTGCACATTGATATAGCAGTGAAATCGGCAGACTTTCGGTTAATGGGTATGATGTTACAGAGAAGATGCGTAGCAACCCTCACGATTGGATTCGAGAAGAAATAATCCAATGCAGCAACTGCGCGAATCTTGTTTACCATGTTGAGCTTGAAGCATGAAAATATGAGTGGTGTATCGAGATGGCTTGAGTGGTTTGCGATAATGATATAGGGATGTTTGGAAAACAGCGACTTATAGCCGTATACTTTTACACTATGAAATCGTTTGAAGTAGAATTGTATTACTATATAGAGGAATGGACGGATCAGTCTCGTGAGCTTATTATTGCCAACAAGTTCATATGGTGTTGCCGGTAGTTCGTAGTCCCACCATTCCTCGCTTTTTGCTGTATTTTCTTGATTCAATTAACAATTCGGTAGAAAAGGTTCACAAAATGGAAAAAAAGTGGCGCAACGAATATGATGCTATCAAACCTGTCAAGCAATCCCCCGTGTCCGGGCAGGATACGGCCAAAATCCTTTATTTTCAAGTCCCTTTTTATGATTGACATCACTAAATCCCCGCATGTGCCACCAACAGAAATAATTACGGCAAAAAGAATTCTGTGGAAAACTGAAAAATCCGGTGCAAGGAATTTGAGTACAAACGAAAGCCCGATAACAGAAAGGATTCCACCAATGAATCCTGCATTGGTCTTGTTTGGACTGATTTTGGGAACAAGTTTTCGTTTTCCAAAGAGTTTTCCGAATATATAGCCGCTTGCATCATTAATTTCAACAAGGATAAATAAAAGAAAAACGAAAGCAATACCATTTCTTACATTCACAAAGTAGGCTATATGAGCAAAAAGCCATCCGAAGTAGATCACTCCAAGCATGGAAAGACACGTTTTTTGAATCATGTGCTCATATTCTCCTCGTACAATGGGAACAAGAAATATGAGGACAATGAGATAAACCGGCATTGTCTGAAAAAAACCGAAGTATTTCAGAATGATGGGAATATAACAGGATATTATGGCAATATTGCAGAGCACAATATAATAACGGTCTTTCCAGAGTCCAACAACATGTGTGTATTCCCGAAACAAAAGAAGAGAGAGTATGAGAATAACTATTTGGAAAGCCAGCGTTGAAAATACGAGAGGAATAAGGAGAGGAGGGATAATGATGAACCAGGTTAGATACTTAATCCACAATGATTTTACGCTTTTTTTCTTTATCTTAAAAATAATACTGAGGATTGCACAAAGGATAGCATAGCTACCTAATATGCCAGCCATTGTCAGAAGGATAATGGTCTTAATGTCCAATAGAATTTCTCACTATTTTTTTCTTTCGACTTTCCGAATTTCCTTAATCATTCCAACAGTTCGATTGATGACGGAGATATGCCCAAGAATTATGAAGAGGATCATGCACCATTCGATTATTGATAACGTAATTCTGAAAATAGTTACCTCAGGATACCCTATTTTAATGAGTATGTATTGCACAAGAGAGGCAAGCATTATGAGCACCAAACGGTCAACCTTGTCGAGTGGTCCATGCTGCTGCCACGATACACCAATTGCTTTACCTAACATTCCGGAGTAGCTCACTAATAGAACCGTAATGGAGGCGATCATGCCAATACGAATATCACAAAGTGATGAATATGCAATGCCAATGAGGATAAACATGTCAGCATATCGGTCAGGAAGTGCATTAACCATTTTACCTATCATCGAGGTTCGCGCTCTCTTTATTGCAATAACTCCATCGAGCGTATTGAACGTCATTCGAAGAAAAATGAGAATAATATTAACAATGAGCAAAATGGGGATAGTACCGGATTTGAAATACAGAATTCCAATTACAAGAGTGACAAGAAAGGCAGCAAAGCTGATTAGATCCGGATGGATAATTTTAATCTTTTCCGCGGACGAATCAAGGACTCTGCGATACGAGAATTTCAAGCCATGGAGGGCAAGGGATTTATCGATTTTGGGTGCTTCCGTTTCCTTTCTGGTTTTGCTGGTGTCTTGTTTATTCACTCTCTTGAACGGCTCCTGTGTTTAGCTCAGAGACGGTGAGGATGTGACATTAATGTTAGCAGGCAAAATGTAATGTAATTACTCTTCAGACTTTGAGTGTTTGTGCTTGTACATTTCCATATCAGCATTGGCAATGAGTTGATCAACAGTCTTTGGAGCATCCGGATTGTATTCGGCAAATCCACGACTCAGGCTGATAATGTATGGTTTAATGTTTTGAGCATTGAATGTTACCACCGAGCGAGAAATTCGCTCCCACACATGGTAAGCATCGCTCAATGGACAATGAGGAAGAATCAGCAGGAATTCGTCACCACCTAATCTGCATACGACATCAGCTTCCCGTAAAGACTGAATAAGAAACCTGCTGACAAGTATTAAGGCTTCGTCCCCTTCCTGATGTCCATAGGTATCATTTATGTCTTTCAGCCCATCAAGATCAAGATAGCATATGCTCAACCTGGTGTTTTCTCTTTTTGCTGTCTGTAGCTGTTTGGCAAAGAGCAGGAGCGCTACTCCTCTATTGAGAACACCCGTTAAAGCATCCCTCGAAGCAAGAATTTTCAATTTTGACTCTACTCTCTTGCGTTCAGTAATATCCAACATATTTCCTTGAATTGCTGGTTTCCCTTCATAGAATATCCGACTACCGGAGGTTTCTATATCAATGATAGTTCCATCTTTCTTGCGTCCCTTAAATACATACTGTAAGGTTTCTTCCTTTTCTGATTCTCTCAGCATTACCATCTCATTTACCAGTTCCCAGCTTTCTGGTGCAATTAAGTTCTTGATGTGTTTTCCAATTAGTTGCTCCAAACTATCGTATCCGAACATTTCAACAAATTTCTGATTGCAGAATTTTATAATATGTTGTTGCGTAATATAAAACCCTACAAGGGAATTATCCACTACACCTCTATATTTTTCTTCACTTTCCTCCAATGCAGCCTGAGCTTGCTTCCTTGCAGAAATATTTTCCAGCATACCATCAAGATACACAATTCTTTCTGATGCATCTCTAACAGCTCGTGCACTCAGGGAACCCCAGAACACAGAGTTATCTTTTCTCCTAAACTGGACTTCAAAGTTAGATACTTCGCCCTTTGATTTAAGGATTTCGATGAACGTATTGCGGTCATCCTGATTGAGGTACAGATCAGCGACCCGGATGGTTGTCATTTCTTCCGGGTCTTTGTAACCGAACATTTCTGCGAGCGCAGGATTCGTTGACACAATATGTCCACTGGTGTCTGCAGTGGTACGGAACAAACCGACAGGGATATTGGTTTGGAGTGTTCGGTACTGCACTTCAGACTTTTGCAATGCGCTTTCAGCTTCTTTTCTTTCTGTGATATCTTCGAGAATACCATCCATATATGCTACATTGCCGGTTCTATCGATAATTGCCTTTACGCTCAATGAGCCCCAGAATACAGAGTTGTCTTTTTTCTTGAGCTGTACTTCGTAATTGGAAATTTCACGCTTTGTACTGAGAAGTTTGACGAATTTCTTGCGATCTTCCTGATTCATATAAAGGTCAGTAACGCGAATTTCCGCCATTTCTTCTTGCATCTTGTAGCCGAGCATTTTTGCAAGTGCTGGATTTGACGACACGATACGCCCATCGGCGCCACCTGTTATACGGAATATACCCACTGGAATATTCGACTGGAGCGTCCTGTATTGTTCTTCAGAACTGAGCAGAGCTTCCTCAGCTTTCCTACGCTCAGTAATATCTATAAAGGCTGCCTGAACAGCGGGTTCTCCTGAATACACAATGCGAGTGGAGAATATTTCAACCCAGCAAATAGAATCATCTTTTCTTAGTGCACGGAGTTCATAATGTGAGGGTGATGGCTTTCCTTCTAATTTCTCCGTATAACGGTCGAAAAAGAGCTTTCGGTCATCAGGATGAATGAGTGCTTTCGTTTCCGCTGCTGATAGATTCATTAATTCATCGACCGTATATCCCAGGATGTCAGCAATCGCAGTATTAACAAATACGATGGTTATGGGTGACCCCTGTCCGATAATTATTCCCTGGAGAGATTGCTCAACCAGAGTTCTGAATTTACCTTCACTCTCCCTGAGCGATTTTTCTATAAGCTTTTGCTCCGAGATATCATGAAAGATTCCCTGGATGATTGGTTTGCCTGCTACGGTTGTAAGTGATGCACTGATGAATACCGGTTTGGTTCGACCAAACTTGGTGATAATCTCTGCCTCATCGTCCATCGCTCCTTTTTGCTCTATATGCAACTTAAACTTTGACATATAGTGTTCTGCTTTTTCGGGAGGGTGAAGTTCCTTTTGATGATGCCCAATGATTTCCTGTTTTTTCTTTTCCAAAAGCCATTCTGTTGCTTTGTTACAGTTAATTACTAAACCTGTTTCGGGGTCAGCCCAGATTATTGCATCCTTTGCATTTTCGAAAATAAGGCTGAATTCGTCAACCTTTCTCTGAAGTTCTTCCTGTGCCAATTTTTGGCTGGTGATGTTTCTGGTGGTTGCTATGAGTGCTTTTGGATTTCCCTGTGTATCCCTGATGAGTGAGGCATCCAGCTCACCATAGAACGGAGTACCATCCTTTTTGAGCAATGTATATTCCACATTCCTGACAGTATCGCCAGTGAGTGTTTTCTTCATGTTTTCCAATGCCCTTTCATGGTCTTCAGGTGCAATGAGATCCAAAGCAGATGTGCCCAGTAATTCTTCTGCATTTTCATAACCGTGCAGATCGAGGGTTTGTTGGGAGATTTCGATTATACACCCCTCCAGGTCTGTTATGGTTACTGCATCAGGCGATGTAAGCAACAATGCCTTATACAATTCATCTGAGTTCAAGGGCTTTTTTTTAGGCTGTTGATCGCTGTTTGTTAATTTCTCAAGCTTACTTACTTGCTGACGGAGTTCTTCAATTTCCTTTATAAGCTGTTGTTTTGTCTTTCGATTATTTTTCATTGTCGGTATATGTGCAAACTTTTAAATTCTCTTTTCCTATAAATCGTTCTTATTTAATTTACAGCAAAATGAGCCTTTTGTCAACTTCTTCTTGTTTAAAAATCCTGTTTCCTGCAGTATACTGTTTGTTTTCTGCCACAAGAATTTTAGATGTGCGAACCACCATCTGTGAAAATAATGATTGCAAAAGAGAGTAAAAGTGCAAGACGCTATTTTTAGCGTTTTACTACGTATCACTGCTGATTTTCAAAGTATTCGAATGCATCGATTATATCAAGATAGACACCATCAAATCCTGCATCAAGGATTTTTTTCAGATATGAATTGCTGTTGCCGTATATAATTGTCTGCCACTCAGGATTCCAGTAGTTCACCTTGAAGTTGCCCGACCAGTTTGGGTTCTCATCTCCCATCCAATCCGGTGGGTTTGTATCCCATTCTGCTTTCCAGTAGTAGCGATAATCTTCAGCTTCTCCAATACTCATATATGCAATGAGCAGTCGGGAGCCGCCATCTACCTTGTTTCTTAGAGACGAAATATCGGCTGTGGTTAGTTCAATGTCATCGAAAAACAGGTCAAGTATAATAATGTCGTAATTTGTTTGTTTCAAGGAGTCAATGAATTCATTCTTGCTGGAAAAGAGATGTGTGTTAATTAAATAGAGGAAATTGTCTGCTGCAGACAGGTTGGTGATATCTTGATTGTTGACGTTGTATGGGATTGCGGGATAGGAAGGAATGATATCTAAGTCTCTATGCTCTGCGGCGAATGAAATGTATCCCTTTATCTCACTGTTGGCATAGGAATCATCCACATATGACTGGGTCCAACAGTAATCAATGACGAGAACCTCAACACCATTGGTTTCTGCAATATCCAGGAATGCGACCATAGAGTCCTTTTGTGAAACTGGCGTGGGCACATTATCCTCATCATACCCGTAGAACAGGTCCTCTCTGCCCGTACCATCAATTGCTGACAGATATTCTAAAACAGGCTCACCGGTTTCTTCGCCATCGACGGTGAGAAGTTCCTGGCCATTTTGCGGGATGACAATGAAACTGGCATTGAATCCGTGCGCATCATTGCTGATTGCCTGCACAAAAGTGCGCATTTCCTGCCTGAAATTTATCCCATCTTCTGGGCCACTGTCATCTGCATCCTTTGGACATCCGGAGAAAAGAAGTGATATTATAATAAGTGTTACTGGTAGCACATCATGTTTCATTCTCTATCCTTTGTTTTCCTTCAGGATTTTTGATATATTATTCTCTATAGATATTTGGAATTGAAGATTTTGACAATAGCATAGAAGTCATCCTGTTCCGTGATGAGTGATTGTAGTATTTTACCTATTATGGATAAAACGCAAGAGTAAAAATGGATTTTCTCATTTGAGTTGGGATACTACGACTCTATTCCGTAGAATAATTGAAGGATGCGTTCCCTGCAAGGAACATTCAATTCAATGAAATCGCCCATAAGTTTTCTATCATCATACCGGATGTTCTTAAAGGAAAAGGTAATACTCACCGGATCAATTTCAGCAACACAGAATGAAATTGTGGATTCCATCGAGCAACCAAGGGAGCCAGGATTGATAAATATTTTGTCATCATGGTAATTGATGTAAACCTGTGAGTGCGTATGTCCGAAAAAAACGTAGTTGACTCCCATCCCATCATAGTCCTTTGCGAAATCATCGAGCGATTTACCCTGAAAGAGCAAAGGCATGGATGTTGCGCTGAATGGTCGGGAGTGAATCATTAAGGCTTTCTTTTCGTTTAGTTTGAGAATATTGGATTTAGACAATTGCCCGAGCTTGCTAACAAGATCCGATCCGAGCTGCTTAATTGTCCAATCTTGATGAGCATAATCATTTTCAGAAGAAACAGTTGGGTCTCTCTTTAGAATTGCTATCTCATTATTACCGAGGATATTGATAAATCGTTTATCTGAAAGGACAATTTCAGTCACTTCTTTCGGATGGGGTCCTATCTGTACAAAATCACCGAGGTTGAGAATATCCGTGACCTGATAACTATTTTCCAGGTATTTTAGGAATACATTCAAAGCATATATATTTGCATGAATATCGGATACAATGACAAATTTTTCCTTCTTCATATTTATTCTCCTCACTTCTTAATCCTGTCAACAATAACGGTAGGAACATATATCAAAGATAATACAAAGTCAATTGTTTTCTTGCTCGTGATTCCACTCACTAACTTTCATTTTGCTTGACACTGTTTGCATTGTATGGCAAACTGATTTGAAATTTAAGGATTGGTTTTTACGCAGGGAGGTTTTCATGAAGAAGCTTTTTTTTAGCGGATTATTTATGATCCTTTGTGGTGCAATTTTCTTGACAGAAACAGGAACTGCCGGTGTTTTGGAATCCATGGAACTGGAAATGGAGAGATCGTACGAGACACTCAGTAAAACAAAACCCGTTCCTGTTTACTTCTTGCACTATGAAATATGGGATGAGCGGAATGTTTCTATAACTGCTTCATGGGGTGCTCTTTACAGAAATCTTGATAAGAGACATCGATACCTTGATGTTGATGTCCGTGTTGGTTCAAAAAAGCTTGATAATACTCATGAAATAAGAGGAGGAGTTAACTATCTGGACTGGATTCCGTCAATAAATGAGATTAACGTGGACGATGATCCTGCTTCATTACGGGTGGCACTGTGGGCGGAAACCGACCGGCAATTTAAAAAGGCACAGGAAAAATATATAAGAATTCAAGCGGAAAGACAGGTAAAGGTTGCTGAGTCCGATACATCTCCGGATTTCTCGCACTCAACACCCATAATGCATGTAGATGAACCAAGGGAAATAAGGCTTGATTTTGAACTCTGGAGGAAAAAAGTAAAAGAGTTTTCCAGCATTTTTAAAGACTATCCCTGGATTTACAGTTCCCAGATTTCCTTACGTGCGCAGCAATTAACCAAATACCAGGTAAACACTGAAGGTTCAAAGATACGGGAGAATAGGGTTTTCTATCGTATTGGTGTTTATGCTTCGACAATGGCTGATGATGGAATGGAATTATCTCTCAGCTATTCGTTCTTTTCCTTTGCTCCGGAGGGACTTCCATCGGATGAAGAAGTAATTGCGCAGATTGATACCATCATTACTCATCTTGATGCTTTGAGAAAAGCACCGATCGTTGAGCCTTACATAGGTCCGGCGATCCTGGTTAATAAAGCCAGTGGTGTTTTCTTCCATGAGATTTTCGGGCATCGTGTTGAGGGGCATCGACAGAAGAGCGAGTTCGAAGGGCAAACATTTACGAAGAAGGTAGGAGAAAGAATTCTCCCCGATTTTATCTCCATATGTGATGATCCGACCATTGCTGAATTTAATGGCAAAGACCTGAATGGTTACTACAAATTTGATGATGAGGGGGTTCCTGCTCAGAAGGTCACTATTGTTGAGAACGGTGTATTAAAAGGATTTCTTAAGAGCCGTCTGCCAATTGAAGGATTTCCTGAATCGAATGGGCATGGTCGGCGGCAGTATGGTCGAAAGGTGGTTTCCCGGCAGGGAGTTCTTTTCGTTACATCATCGAAGGAGGTTTCTATGAACCAGCTTCGGGAAGCCTTGATTGTAGAATGCAAAAAGCAGAAGAAACCATTCGGGCTTATTTTTTATGATATATCAGGAGGCTTTACCAGTACAGGTAGGGGTGGTACCCAGACATTTAAGGTTATTCCCCTTTTTGTTAAACGCATATACGTTGATGGGCGTCCTGACGAAGTTGTTCGAGGAGTTGATATCGTCGGAACACCGCTGCTGTCTTTTGCAAAAATATCATTGACCGGAAACGATTATGGAATTTTCAATGGTAGCTGTGGGGCTGAATCAGGAATGATTCCCGTCTCTGCCATATCCCCTTCAATTTTTGTTTCAGAGATTGAGGTTGAGAAGAAGTCGAAGAGTCAGGATAAACCACCAATCTTGCCTTCACCACTGGAAGGGGTGAAATGAAGGTATAAAATAACTGCTGCATTGGTTTGTTTAATTAGTTCTATTGGTTTAGAAGTCAATCATAAATTTGGAGGTCGGGATGAGAAACAGAATATGTTTTGCTGTGCTTTTTTTCACTTTTCTATCAATCGGTAAACTATACAATAATATTCTTTTTATGGCAATGGATGATGAAATCCAGAGGAGTATAACGAGACTCCAGATTGAGAAACAGAAAAAACCGTATTATATCTCTTATCGTATTGAAGAAAGAGAGTATATCAAGATAAAGGCATCATTTGGCGGTTTATTGTACAACAATCAGAATCGTATCAAGGATCTGTATGTTGATTTGCGGATTGGCGATTACGGTTTTGATAATAGTAATTTTGTTGCCCGAATAAGTCACTCACGCATTATTGGTTCAGATTACACAAGCCTTCCTTTAGATGATGATTATGATGCGTTCAGAAATGATTTGTGGCTTATTACCGATGGCACCTACAAGAAAGCACTGGAAGAACTTTCAAGAAAGAAAGCTACGGTTCAGAATCAACAGGTAAAAGATCAAACTTCAGATTTTTCGAAAGTTAAATCCAGTACCCTTATGGAACCAGAGGTAAAACTTACTCTTGATGAAGCAGTATGGGAAAATAGGATTGTGACTCTTTCCAAAATTTTTCAGAAGTATCCTGATATTCAGGAATCAAGTATTACGTTCTACTCAAGGGCGGGTAATCAATACTTCCTCGATACAGAAGGAAACAGGAGCCAGCAGGGAGCATTGCTAACCTATATTGAGGTTACAGCTAAGACACAGTCAAAAGACGGGAACCCAATTGAGGATATGCTTGGGTTTTACTGCTATACCCCTGATGAGTTGCCGGATATTGCCACAATAAACAGGAAAGTGGAAGCGATGGCTGAAACACTGACTCTTCAGATTATGCTGGAAGAAACAGAAGACTATTCCGGACCTGTTCTGTTTGTTGGGCAGGCTGCAGCTGAATTGATGTTTCAAATATTAGGGAAAGGTGTTTCAGACCCTCGCAAACCGCTCTTTGAGAATGAAACGGTTTCAGGGGGTGTTGCAAAGGATTTGGGAGTACTGGCAAACAGAATTGGACGCAGGGTTATATCATCTTTCATTCATGCTTACGACGATCCGACACTGAGAAAATGGAATGGAAAACCACTCGTTGGCTATTTTGCTGTTGATGATCAGGGGGTTCCTGCTGAAAAGGTGGAAATTACAAAGGATGGTAAACTATGTGGTGTTTTGATGAGTCGTACACCTACAAAGAAGATTGATATCTCCAATGGTCATGGAAGGTTCAAAGATGAACGCTTTGGCTCACGAGTTTGTGGAATGGTTGGAAACCTTATTATAGAAGCAAATGAAACAAAGAGCCATTCAGAGATGAAAGAGATTCTCATTGACATTTGCAGGGATTATGAAATTCCTTACGGTATCATTGTAACCCGGTTAGAAATAACAAGACCCAGGACATTGAAGGAACGATACATGAGATATTTCACTTCAATGACATCGGGTAGCGAGAAACCAGTTCTTTCTTCCCCTGTTGTAGCGTACAAGATTGATGTGGAAACGAAAAGAGTCGAACTCATTCGGGGTTTGACGTTTTCATCCGTTACGTCACGTGTGTTGCGGGACATTGTTGCATCCGGAAATGAGGATTTTGTTTACAATTTTGTTTACTGGGATGAAGAAGGGAATGCATACCCTATGTCAGTGATTACGCCCTCTATTCTTGTTGAGGAAATGGATATTGAAACCTCGGGGAAGAAAGCCAGAAAGCTACCCATTCTCAATCATCCATACTTTGAGAATTGATAAACAGATTACTATAAGATTACATTGACAAAAGGGGAGTCTGAAGTGACTCTCCCTTTTATATTTTTGAAAATATATACGCTTACTTTGTTAGTATGAGTTTCTTAACAGCAGTGAAGTTTTTTGAGGTGAGTTTATAGAAGTAGATACCCGACGAAACTTTTATCCCGCTGTCATTTCTTCCATCCCAGGTCACAGAAGAGGTAAGCGAAGAGTGAGGAGAGAAAAGTGAAAACGTTTTTACCAACCTTCCACGTAAGTCATATATCTTTAGCTCTATACCTTTTGCATCAGGCAGGGTAAAAGAGATGGTAGTGATGGCACCAAATGGGTTAGGATAATTCTGCTTCAGTTTGTAGCTTAGCTGCTCTTTGGGGGTATCTTCTTCAACGCTCCCTGGTTGAACAACGATGTTCTGACAGAACTCTGATGTGTTCAAGTTTATATCGGTTGTTGTAGCCGTTACGTAATCGCCTGTGATGAGTCCTGAAACCAGAGTGCTCCAATTACCCGCCCCATCTGGATTGGTAAATCCGAGAAAGATATCGCCTTCACCATAGCCGGTGGGATCCTGCCTTGCCTTAAACAGTTCAATTGTTGCCTGGTTTGGTGGCGTGTTAATATCAAGTGTTCCGGTAATCTGTGTCTGTCCCGTTCCAGAGTTGTAAATCGCACCGGAAATAACAGGGAAATTGAGTTCCTGGTTTGGGCCAGAATCGGGATCAGCAGAGTCATTGAAGGTCACACTGTTATTTTGCAGGTCTATTCCCAATCCATTGTTGTCATAAATTGAATTCTGATAAATCTGATTTCCGTCAGCATTGAAACTGTTGATATGGTCTTCCCATACAGCGACTCCGTCCCCTCCATTATAGGCGATTATGTTGTTTGGTCCAATCCAGTTCAGGTCAGCACAACCCCATTGGGTGGGTCCATACTCACCGATAGCTACGCCATGGTAAGTGTTGGGTAATGGAGCCAGATTTATATCCAGTCCAATGATATTATTACTTATTAAATTAAGCTGGGTCTGGATAGGAGGAGGAGGATAGGGTTCATTGTTGAATCCCTGTATACCTACCCCGTCGTAGTCGTTTCCGGAGATAAGGTTGCCATCCACAAGATTATCATAGGTGCCTTCGCACAGACATACCCCCTCATGAATATTACCCTGATCAACCATTCCTGTAATATCGGTGCCAATATAATTACCAATAATATAGTTTCCATATACATCGCCAGGAAGTTGGGGACCGATTACAGCAACACCTTCTGCGTAATTCGCCGATATGAGATTCTCTACAATGTGATTGTCAAAAGCTATCGATGAGATCTCTTCCGGTATATTGTGAATACGAACACCAGCCCAAAGGTTTGTCGTGACACGACCATTCCCTTTAGGGCCCATTCCACTTGGGTCCATACCTATTATATTCCAGAGTATCTGGTTATGGTTCGTATTTTGTACAGGACCAGCTTCAATAGAAATCCCATCCGCCTCAAAATTATTTATTATGAGCCCCTGAATCATGTTGTTATCAGACTTAATCCATATACCATAAGACATACCAGCGCTGATTCCATCGATCTCTATCAGAAGATTTAGCGTAGCCGGAGGATTACCTCCAACTGAACCACCAGGAGGTTGCGTTAATCCGTCAATAAGAACACCAGATGTATCTGTAAGTGGAGGAAGCTGTGAAAGAGGAAAAATGGTATGTAGTCCAGGAGGTGCAATATTAAAGTCTATAATGTCGTTGACATTCGGGGTAAGAGTGTTGGCTGAAGTTATAGCCCATCTAAGACTCCCTGCCCCCGTGTCATTTGTGTTTGTCACTGTATAGGTTGCACCTTTTAGATTTCCGGGAGCCAAGATCATAAAAGTTAAGAGGATGCAAACCAAAAACATTATTGTTTTCATTTTTACTCCTTTCGTTTTTTACACTCAAATTGAGTTCTGTTAGATAAACCTAAAATGTTCTTATTCTATCACGTCCTCTCTTTCATAATAACCAATCAAAGGGCATTTCCAAGAAGTAGAGTATTTTTTAATTGAATTAATAGACTATTGATAATCGTAAGTCAAGGAAAAAGGTTGGTTTTTCAAAAAAACCATCTATTTTCTAAACAATTCCAGATATTGTTTGCCTATTCCCTCCCATGTCCATTTTTGCTTAATCTTATTGTTAAATGCGAGAACGCTTTGTGCACATCTCTGCCAATTATCAATTGTCCAGACAATTGCCTTGCCGATGTTATTCGCAAGATTAGCATGGGGATTTTCCGTTATTTGTGCCAGTGTACCATAGCAAGTTGCAACTCCCCAATTATAACAGGTATCATGCTCACCGAGCATCATATACTTTGGTCCTGTGGAATCCGTTGATACGATCATATTCCCCCTTGCGGAAGCCTCAATGATAGACATTCCGAATGGTTCCTTAAGTGTCGGCAGTATATAGATATGTTTGTTATCCAGAATTTCCTTTTTCTCTTTATCGGGGCTAATGGCATTAAACAGGTTGAATTTTATCTCGAGATTATCAGGTATTTCTTCCAGTTCTGTTTGCAGCTTTGTGAGATACTCATCCGAAGCAGGTATTCCCATAATGAATAAACATAGTTTGTGGGAGCACCGTTTTGCTGCAGCTTTTGCACCGTTTATTGAATACTCTATACCCTTGCTCGGGTCAATCCTGCAGAAAGTGATCATGTTTATCTTTTCGGGGAGACGAGACAGTTTTTGCTTGATTTCTTCGTCACTCATCAGAAAAGCTTCGTTGCAGCCACTGGATATCAGTTTTATCTTTTCCGAGCATTTTTTCACATCCACATTCTGGTCTTTCAGAATTGCCTGAAAATCATCTCGCACCATGGGACTGTTCACAATAATGTAATCCGCAAAATGGCTCATACCTTCCCATTTTCTCAGCCTTGTAAGCACCTCCCGGCAAGCATCGAATGAACCGAGCGATTCACCACTGTGTGTAATAAAGGTGGATTCCAGTGCATGAATAGTGGACACAATCTTTGTCCCCTCACACCGGAGTTCTTTTGCCATAAGACCAGGGAGAATATGATGACCGTGCAAATTTACTACATCAAATTCTCTCTGTCTCATTTTTATCCATTTTATGGCTGCATCAGCAAATCTTTCTATTCTGCTTAATTCAACATCCTTTTCACCAACATAAGGTTGGGAAATGTCTCTATCAATAAGCAAACGAACTACCGATAACGCATCTCTTTTCTGAATACTATAGGGAATATCGGTTTCAACAAAATGAGCCTGGTTCACCGTTTTTTCAGTATGAATTGAAAGTATAGTAACACTATGGCCTTCTTTTAAAAATTGTTCACTGATGTTTTTTACATGCACACCACCACCACCTGTAGCAGTTTCCTCAAATTGTAAAGATACTAAAGCAATTTTCATATTTTATCTGTTTTGTGAAAGATTCTTCTTAAAGGATATTCTATATTCCCAGATCATGGTGTAGTTGCAATATTCTTATGATATCTGTCCGGCATATAATTCCTTTAACAATATTATTGTCAATAACCGGTACCTGATGAACATCCTTTGCACTGAGCTGGGACAAAACGACTTCTCCGGTATCGTCAGAAGAGACTGAATGTAATTCTTCCTTTGGAGTCATAATGTAACGCACCAATGTTTTCTTCCTTTTTTCACGTGAAACCTTTATTATATCTTCAAGGCACACAATCCCCTTTAATTCGTTGTTATCCATAACAAGGAAATTACGTCCATGACCATGGAGAAGATATTCATCTATCAGAAGTTCAACCGTTACATCACTTGCAACTTTTTTAAAGCTTGGGGACATCAGGTCCTCTGCCCTGAGTGTGCGAAGCATTTCCCGTGTTATTACCTGATGGTAACTCACCATGGCGGCATTGTGCAGGAACCAGCCAATGAAAACAAACCACAAGCCACCAATGAAACTTCCGGAAAAGATTTGCCAGATACCTGAGATGATGAGTGCGAAAGCGAAAAATCTCCCCAGTGTAGATGCAACAAATGTTGCTCTCTTTAGATTATGTGTTGCCTTCCAGATAATTGAACGCAGAATCCGACCTCCGTCCATTGGAAAGCCTGGTAGAAGATTGAAAACTGCAAGAATGATATTAATAACAGACAGATAGGTGGCAATTGCTGCAATTGGTTGGTTTATGGTGTGGAAAATTATCCAGATGACAAAAAAGAAACATGCAATGGCGAGACTGGCAATAGGTCCCGCAATTGCCATAAGGAATTCTTTTCCCGGACTATCGGGCTCTTTTGTTATCTGGGCTACTCCTCCAAAAATAAAGAGGGTGATGCTTCGTACTTTTTCTCCCTGCCGTATTGCCACCAGCGAATGCGCCAATTCATGGAAAAGAACAGAAACAAAGAAGAGTATACTTGTTATTACGCCAATTAACCAGTTCATGAATGTTGTCCAATGCGGATACATTTTCGGGAAGTAGAAATTGCCCAGACTGAATGTGACAAGTGCGAAGATGATGAGCCAGCTTGGATCGATGTTTACGTTTATCCCCTTCACTTTAGCAATTCGCCATGCTTTTCCAAGCATTTGTTTCCCCCTTTTTTATGGCAGTAGTCTTTTCTGTTCAGATACTCCTTAGGATAGAATAACTATTCTCATGATTAATGTTTATGAACCAAATATGCAATCATTGCTTGAATTTATTCATATACCTGTTCCAAAGTTTTACCATCCCAATAGTATAACCATACATGCGTTTCTACCCTCTGGTAGTTATCATCTATATACTCATCGGTCATTTCGACAAGGATGAGATAATCGGGTGAACCTTCTATCTGGTCAGGGAAGTAGATATCATAATGGTGGTGAAATTCCCCTGCCTCGCTTACACTTGTTCCTTTGACGCCATAGATAAGTTCCTTTCCAGTCCAGAGGAGGGCAATGCCTCCATTAGTAAATCCACAGGCTTCATATATGAATGAGAGCAAAATAACGTTCTCAAGATCTGCAAAACCCGCGTGATCAAGCAAGAAACCGGAAATACTGTGTCCGTAGTTGCTTGCTCCAAAGTCCATTCCACCAATGATTTCGAAATCGATCTCTGACAGAATCTTTCCATTCTTCACTACCCTTCCCTTTCCCCAGAACCCTGTCTCTTCATCGAAACGGCTCATACAAAAAAGAAACAATTCGCTACCGTCTGAACCGAGAGGATAGGATACGATTGATAACAATCCACCCCAGATATAGCCGGTAATTATTTCTTCTTTGTATTCGAAGCTCACATTGTACCAATGAGTTGTATAATCGTTCAGTGTATACATCGTTTCAGATTTGCTGATGATTTCTGCAGGATATCCAATGGGCAAGGTTTGAACTATTCCGGCATCGATTGAGGGAGCTTCTCGGACATTAACATTGTTACCGAAAAGGTTAACTGCACTTCCCGCTACGAATTGACCGCAATCGTAAACACGGTATTCTGGATCAGCAATAAGACTTGATAGAACAAATAAAACAGTGAAAAACATGAAACCTCCTTTATGAACTTATCCACCCAGCGAGCCGTGACCATAGCCACCATGCAGCGTATGCTTTCTGGTTACAATTTAAAGGTTGACTGTGAGCACAACTGCATCCGAACCACTCACCGGGATGAAAATCCTGCCATTCTGTTGCCCAGTTGCTATCTCTTATCCCATCATTATCAGAGTCATAGTCACAATTATCATTTGGGATTTTATCTCCGAAGTAGCTTGCGTCGGGATCATACATTTCAATATCTGCAAAGTCATACAGGATTTTATTGTGTGCAGCACAGTAGTCACGAATCTGTTCATTCCGAGCGTGCAGGTTACCATTCAAACCTGTGCCATCAAGATGACCTGTCATATAAACAAAATAATTATCAGGAGAATCCTCTTCGAGCCCATCCATGAGATGTATGTCCATATGTAATTATTAACTTTGATTTTGCCTGATCAATCCATTGCTGCGGTATCTGGGAAAGCTTCATGCAATTGTGGTCAATAATAATTGTTCCATTCGTGATTCCATTTCCATTACCGGTACCTAAACGGCAGGACAGGAAAAGTCCAAGGAAAACACACATGGAGACCAAACACAGAATACTTCTTTTTGGCATCTTCTTGCTCCTTTCTTATGAAGAGTTCTCAATTACTCTCGTACGCATTTATTAAGGATATAATAACTGCAAACGAAAAGTCAATAAAAAAGTGTTTCTCAATGCTATGTCAAAAAGATGATTGCAATTCCAGCAATGGCAATCAATGTTCCAAATACTGACTGCAGTGTAATTTTATCTTTGAAAAACCAGTAGGATAGGGGGAGAAGAAAGACGGGTGGCAGCGCCATTAATGTTGAGGCAACTCCAACATAGGTGAATTTGATTGCTATCATTGATAGCCAAATCCCGAGGAAAGGCCCTACAAATGCACCAGCGGCAATTGCTGCAAGAGCCTTCTTGTTTTTTAGTTTCAGCACGGTTGTTTTCCCCTGGCGGATAATCAGCGTGAATATCCAGAGTATGACAGCAGCAGATAAAACCCTCATGAGAGTTGCTGATAGCCCCGAAAAGTTACCAGCCAAGCCTTTCTTTGCTGCTATGAGACCGATTGCCTGTCCAAAAGCACCGCCTATTCCGAGCAAGATACCTACTGTATAGAGTTTTCGATTCAGGATGGATTCAGAATTCCTTTTTTTGAATACAACAATAATAATCCCCACAATGATGAGCACAATAGCACCGATTCTAACCAGAGAGAGTGTTTCATTGAGAAAAATCCAGGCTGTAAGTGCGCTGATTATGGGGACAAGTGACATAAGGAGCATTGAGACCTGGGGTCCAACAAGCACAAATGCTTGAAAAAGTGCTGCATCACCCAGTGCCAGTCCAATGATACCGGATAAACCGAGCCAACCCCATCTGAAGGGTTCCGCGTGATAGGGAAATAGCTCACCATGAATGAGCATATGAGTGAAGGAAAGGAAAATGACAGCAAGAAGAAGCCGGGTGCGATTTACAACCGCTGAGCCAACATGTCTGCCGCCAATGGTGAAGAATGTCGATGTAAATGACCAGCATATAGCTGTTCCAATTGCAGCAATTTCCCCGAGAAGGTTATTCACATTCGTATCTCACTTTCAATAAGGTTTCTATGATTGGTAAATACGGGAAACAGAAAGTGGGGATTCTGTAATCTCTAACTCCAAATCTTTGCACCAGGTGATTTCCAGAGCATGCTGCAGCCAACCTGCTTACAGTTTTTCTATAATCAGTTCCGCAGCCTTTTTTCCGCTCATAAGCATGCCGCCGAAGATCGGACCCATGCGCGGTGCACCAAAAACGGCATTGGCACACATCCCCGCTACAAAAACCCCGGGAAATATCTCGCGAGTATTCTCCATTATCATTCGTTCACCAATCTCTGCGTGCATGGGCTTTTCACCGATAACCGTACCGGTTGGTGTGTTTAGTTTGCATCCACTTTTTTCCTGAATAATTGTTGCAATCTCAGCCGCGTGACCAGTTGCGTCAATAACATACTCTGAGCGTATTGTGACAGGGTCAACATGGAGATGCGCTAACTGAACAGCGGTCCAGTTGATCACCAATCCGGTAACCCGCTCTTCAGTAAGCATGACGTCTTCCACACTGAGAAGATTAAAAATCGTTACTCCGGCTTTCGATGCCTGTGAGCAGATTGTTGATACAGCTTCAATGGAGTCTGCAGAGAAATAGCCTTCTTCAAAAGGAGATGTTCTGATTCCAAATTCATCGAATATTTTCTTACCATCGCTCTGTACAATGATTTCATTAAACATTATTCCTCCACCCCACATTCCACCACCTATAGAGAGTTTTCTTTCAAAGAGAACGACTTTCTTTTTGGCTTTTGCAAGATAGTACGCCGCTGTGAGTCCTGCAGGTCCAGCGCCGACAATGGCAACATCGCTTTCCAGGCTGTCGAGTAACTTCGTTGTATAACGTGTGATGATTGCCTTTGAGATTGTAATGTCATTGAGTTTCATTGAATGCTCCTTCATAGTTAATACTGTTATTATTACTTATATTTTCGGAACCGGTACGAGATATTCGCATCTTGTTGGATTGCTCTATTGAAATCTTCAATGGTTGTAGATGCTTTCTTGAATTCAGGGTTGGGGCTCTGAAGTTTTGCTGCTTCCAAATTATCTTCATTGATAAATCCTTGAATGGGAGTAACACCGGTATATTCAGATAGAAGACCTTGACAGATGTAACCATCACAGTAATTATTCAATGAAAAGTGTTTGTAGCCGTACTTATAGAGTGTTGTTCTTGCTGGCAGACTGCCAAAAGGAGTTTCTTTTGTATCAAAAGCTGCATTGCGATAGAATGCTGGTAGCGTAGCAAGCAATGCATCGATTATTCCGTCAACAGGATAAACGTAAGGGCTGGAATAGCCCTGTGCATTGATCCATGGAGCATGGAGCATGATTGTAAAAGCACGTTTGCCGATAATATCATAGATGAGATTCCCCATACGGTTTTCAACGAACCCGGTAAATTCCTTTGTCTTTTCATCGTATAATGGTTGTTTGTATTCTGTAAACGCATGATGCGAACCGCAGAAGATAAGTGCTTTCTCGTTCTTGTCAATAATTTCTTTTATGATGGTTTGTGCCATGTATTCATCAGGATCACCACATGACCAGACTTTTTTCATTACTTCTGGATTCTCTCTGTCTTCTGCGGTTATTACATGGCGCCAATCGGGTCTGATATTCAGTCCAATTACACGAAATGGGATACTATCCTCCGGTAAAGCGTTATTGAGTGACCAGGCAGTTTTGAATAAATCTGCATACTCCTGGTAGCCCCAGAAAACAAATTGATCAAAAAGAATTCTTTGGGCTGAAAATTCATCATAGGAATCAGCAAAGATGAGCGAGTCAATTTTTCCCTGGTTTTCATAGAGGGCACATTCGATTCCAAGGATATGTACGCTATTTTCATATAGTTCAGGAATGAGTCTGTGAATGAGTTCAACGTTTTGTTTTATGCGGTGGAATTCGCCGATAAATACTATGTCATGGTTTTTGAATTTGCTTATTATGTAATCTTCAGGTGTCTGGTGTTCTCCAATAATGTAGCCAAATAGCTCATTCTTCAGTGCGGGACATAGTTCCGGGAGCTTATATTTGTCATTTTCTTCCGCAGCAACAAAATAGTGAATCATGGTGATGAGAAGGAGAACAAAGAGCATCAAAAGGGCGGAAGGTCGCAATGTGGCTGTTCCTCTTACCAGATTATGTATCATAACGTTCAGGATGATATAATAAAATGAGTGAGAAAGTCAAGACAAAAGATTGGGAACCGTGGGGAAATTTGCAAAACAGGAAACG
>CBDUQV010000010.1:0-22920 GCA_965369615.1 uncultured bacterium
TGTTTCCGGCATCTATCTCTTCAGTGTTGAGGAACTTCCCAGCGGCAAGATCCAGATAGGTAAATTCGTCGTGATAAAGTAAATAGAAATATATCTTAACTTCAAAGGCATTCCTTTTTAGCCACGGTTTCTGCACGGTAAATACTGAATTAATGTATAAAGAACTAACAGCAAAACTTAGCCACGCTTTCTGCACGGATATCTCACTGTACTAATCAGACACCTCTTTTAGCCACAGATTTACACTGACAAATATTTTATTCTGGTGAGAGATGAAACGAAAACAACAAAATCCTGATTCCGTAGTCCATTTTGCATATGTCACAAAGATACACAAACCTTGAGCGGAAGCTCGCGAATCGCCTGTATAAATTTCCTGGTCTAAAAAGGATAGCCAAAAGAGCCTGGTATTCACTCAATTATCATTGCCTTAGGAAAGGGTCTGCCTATAAAATTCTAGAACCCAATACCAACGTGTCCTTTATCGGAGATGATCAGCAAAGCTTTTTCTTTGGCTATTACGATAAATCTCCATTCGATCTCGAAGAGAAGACTATTCTATTTCATAAAACTTCCTGTAATTACGACAAAAAACCTTCAGCAACAGATCCCGTCACGATAGGTTTATATGACTTAGGGAACAAAAAAGAGAGGGTACTGGGTCAATCAGTGGCATGGAATTGGCAACAGGGAAGTCGCTTGATGTGGTTAGACAGAAATTCTATTCTTTTTAACGATTATGACAGCATGCGGGACTCATATATCACCAAAATCATAAAAGTAGCTGATGGCGATATGCAAATATTGCCATATCCAATTTATGATGTAAACAAAGAAGGAACATTCGCACTAAGCCTTAGTTTTGAACGATTAGCATCTCTAAGAACGGATTACGGGTACAGCAACAAAAAAACATTACCAAGATTGAGCAAGCATGATAAAAACAATGGAGTATGGATCATTGATCTCCATCAAAAAAAATCTCGTCTCTTGGTTTCACTTTCGCAACTGTTTGATTACAGAAACAGAAAATCCATGAAAGATGCATATCACTATGTAAATCATCTTATGTTTTCCCCTAATGGGAGAAGCTTTAGTTTTTTACACCGATGGATTAGCAAAGGCATTCGATATAGCCGCTTATTTATTTCAGATATAGAAGGAAATCAATTGAACTGCCTGTTGGATGAAAACCTCGTTTCTCATTGTTACTGGTATGATGATGAAACCATACTTTGCTGGGCAAAATACAAAACCAAAGATAATTACTATATGGTATATGCTAAAACAAAGGAAGTCTCGCCTATAAGGAATGAATTTTCAGAAATTGAAGATGGGCATCCTTCCTTTGCACCAAACAGAAGGTTCTTAATCACCGATACCTATCCCAATAGAAGAAGAATGAAAAGCATCATTCTCATCGATGCTCTCACTGGAAAATATAAAACAATAGCCGAGTTTTTTGAACCGATCCATCTTTCAGAGAAAACCCGTTGCGATCTGCATCCCCGGTGGTCACCTCAGGGAACCTACATCGCTTTTGACACTGCACATCGAAATAGACGAGAAATTGGAATTATAAACATTAAAGAAATTATTGAAAATTTTTCTTGACAAAATAGAAATAACGTTCCCGGCAGGTTTGCCCCGTGGATCAGGATCTTTCCTCGTAAGGCAAGAATCTGAAATCTAGTCTCCCCCGTGAAAATCTGGGTGGAAATAAATCCTTCATAATTCATTTGAAATTCACGGAAATTCCCCTTATAATCCTTTCGCAATGAAAAAGCATTCAAAATTGAAAAAAAGAGAACAGCTCCTCGTCAAGGCAATCAATAGCAGGGCGGAAATTCTGAGGCTTATTGGCATGTTTGATTCCTGTATTACAGACTATGAGTATGTGCTTGCATTTTTCTCAAAGAAGGGCTTGAAAGGATATGCAGAAATACCAGAAGCGCAGATCAACATTGCATTCATTATTTGCGAAGGAAAATACGAGTACAAAAGAGCCGTGAAAATCGCACGGGAAGCACTGAGAAACATTGATAGGAAAAAGGATCTCAAAGGTTATGCGCATGCATTGAACGCGCTTGGCTCGATATACCTGCGAATGGGCGACTATAATAAAACATTGCAATGCTTCCATGAAGCCCTGGAAGCCTGCAAAAAGCTCAATGATGAAAAATGCATTGGAATCATTTCGAACAATATCGGTCTTGTTAATATTGAGAAGGGTGATCTGGATACAGGATTGGAGTACTTGAAAAAGGATCTTTCGGTTTGCGAGAAACGGAGAGACACAAGGGGCATCGGGCTGGTTTCCTTCAACATTGGGAATGTATACTTCTACAAAGGGGAACTCGATACTGCGCTCAAATACTATATGAAGGATCTGGAAATCTGCAGGGAGATGGGAGACAAACAGGGTATCGGTATGGGTTCTGGAAATATCGGAAATGTGCACACGGTAAAGGGAGAGCTTGATATTGCGCTGCAGCATTACAGAACCTATTTTGAGATATCTGAGCAGATTGGTGATCAAAGAGGCGTTGGAGCAGCGTCGAACGGAATCGGCTTAATCTGTCTCCGACAAGGAAATCTTGATGCAGCACTTCGATACTACAAAAAGGACCTTTCCATATGCGAAAAGATCGGTAAGAAGAGGGGCATCGCTCTGGAGAGCTCGAATATCGGAGAGATCTACTTCACAAAAGGAATAATCAATAGAGCGCTTGGATGTTTTCAGAGGAGTTTCTCAATATACAAAAAGTTGGGCGATCAGCGGGGCATTGCAACGGGACATTTTGACATTGCCAAGATACACATTGAAAAGAGTGAATTCTGCGAAGCAGAGAAGTTGCTCAACAAAGCGGAAACCATTTTTCGAGATATCGGAGAGAAGGTAAGATTGTCAGAGGTATATGCAACAATCAGCGAATTGAAACACTTGCAGCAAAAATCAAGTGAAGCCATCAGGAATGCAAGCACCTCGCTCATTCTTGCAAAGGAAATAGGGGCACAGCAACAGGAGCTGGTCGCACTTCGCGCTCTCGGAATAGCAATGTCTGAAGAAGATGCCGAGAAGGCGCTCACATATCTTAGACAATCACTTGCTCTTTCAAAGAAAGAAGACCGATTACTGGAATGGGGAAGATCGAAAATGGCGATGGCGCAAGCGATGCTACAAATGAAAGGAAGGAGAAGCGCAGCACGCAAAATGCTCCGTGACGCAGCGCATATTTTCCATGATATGGGTGCACAGCTATGGCAAGAAAAGGCAACCACACTGTTCAGTGGATCAGACCCCGGAATTCCGATAAAAACAAAAAGGCGGCAACCGGACTCGAACCGGTGAATAACGGTTTTGCAGACCGTCGCCTTAGCCACTTGGCTATACCGCCATAACAAAAAAATGGAGCGGGAAACGGGACTCGGACCCGCGACATCAACCTTGGCAAGGTTGCGCTCTACCAACTGAGCTATTCCCGCTTTTTGTGATATTAACAACAACTAAAAGAGAAGTCAAGCGCTTTTTTACACAAGCAAAAGCTTGCCCCGATTACCCCCAATAAAAAATCAATTAGCTTACAAGAATGAAGGTGGTAATTGAATTTCATCCGATGGGCAAATTCCGTACCGCAGAAACCAAACCCATCTTGGCTGTGATTCATTATTTTCCCTTGACATTCTTAAGGTGCTTACTATACTATAATCTTTGTGAAATCGGGGAAAACCGTTCCTGTGATACTTGGTCCCACATGCGTGGGGAAAACAGCAATTTCTGTTGAACTTTCGCTTCTTGTGAATACAGAGATTATTTCGTGTGATTCACGGCAGGTATTCGTAGGAATGAATATCGGAACAGCCAAGCCACCGTATCATATTCAGCAAATAGTCCGGCATCACCTCATTGATGTTGCTTATCCAGATGAAACATTTACAGCACAATTGTGGGCAGAACTTGCTGAACAAACCATACAGACTATTCAAAAAAAAAATAAACTCCCACTCATTGTGTGCGGAACAGGACTATATCTTAAAGCCCTTATGGAAGGCTTCTTTCAACTACCTGAAATGACAGAGGAGAAAAGAGAATCGATAGAACAGAAAATAAAAAAATTGGAGCAGGATACCTCACTCCATGGATACCTCAAGAAGATTGATGCAGAAAGCGCCGATAGAATTCATCAGAATGATACATACAGAATTAAAAGAGCTCTCGAAATATTCCTATTAACGGGTAAACCTCCTTGCTATCACAGAAAGAAGATGAATAAAAAGAGCACATCTCATTTCCAACTCATTGGTCTAACCATGGACAGAAGTAAATTGTATCAAGCAATAGACCAGCGGGTTGAAGAAATGGTTAATGATGGATTCATCAAAGAAGTCAAGTATCTCCTGAAGGTCGGATACAACAAAAACCTTACCGCTTTTCAGGCTCCCGGATACAGCGAATTTATTCAATGTTTTAATGGAATAATTTCAGAAAAAGATGCTATTTCCAAAACAAAGATGAAAACTCGAAATTACGCAAAAAGACAATTTACCTGGTTCAGAAAACTCAAAGAGATAACCTGGTTTGATGTATCAGATAGTTACAGGAATTGCGTTAAAAACATTACCGACCTCATTATCGGAACTGGATCGTAATTCAAATGATCGAAAAAGAAAAATTTCGTTTTATTGATAAACAGCTCATCATCTACGCATTGCTCCTTTCTGCAATCGGACTGGTAGTGATTTATAGTGCAACAAGAACTATAAGCCACACGCTGTTCTACAAACAAACTATGTGGGTCATTATCGGAATGGTTCTGATGACCGTTATTATCTTCATTCCACGTAAGTTCCTGTATAATTTCTCTTACTGGCTTTTTGCTATCTCAATAATCCTCATTATACTACCATTTATACTGGATCATTCTTCTGGAGCAAAAAGGTGGATTAGTTTCTATTTCTTCACGTTCCAGCCATCTGAGTTTGCAAAACTTGGATTAATAATGGCACTTGCGGTACTCCTGTCCATCAAAAAGGAGATAATCTCCCATCCTAAAGAACTCGTTATTCCATTCATTGTTACCTGTATCCCCTTTTTCCTTATTGTTGTTGAACCTGATCTCGCAACTGCTATGGTTTTTCCCGCAATGCTCATCTTTATCGTTTTTGTAAAAGGTGTCCGCTTGAAATTGCTTCTATTCATTCTCACTCCCCTTCTGAGTTTGCTTACCGCCTTCCACTGGATAAGCTGGATCGTATTCATTATAGTATTGCTGGTTTTTCTTTCTCTTTACAAACAGGGGTTTGCATACTCTTTCGGGCTCTTTGCCGCAAACTCCTTCATAGGGACTGTCACACCTATCCTCTGGAAACAATTAAAACCTTACCAGCAACAGCGAATTCTCGCATTCATTAATCCAGGAGCAGACCCCCGGGGAGCTGGCTGGCATATTCTCCAGTCAAAGATTGCTATTGGTTCAGGTGGGTTCTGGGGAAAAGGTTTCCTCCAGGGTACCCAAACCAAGCTTTTCTTTCTTCCCGAGCAGCATACCGATTTTGTTTTTTCCGTACTTGGAGAGGAATGGGGCTTCATTGGCATCATGATAGTGCTTACCCTTTTTCTCCTTCTTATTATCAGAATAATTATTATAATGAGAAGTACCCGAAGTGAATGGGGAATTTTCGTATTATCCGGGGTTGCAGCTTATTTTCTTTTTCAGACATTTCTCAATATAGGTATGTGTATCAGTATTCTTCCTGTTGCAGGAATTCCCTTACCGTTGATGAGCTATGGAGGAAGCCAGACCATCCTCTCCTTTGTTCTTATCGGAATTGCATTAAATATTGGATTCAATCGATATGAATATTAAAAAAGATATATACGGGAGCGCATGACCAATTCGCAAATCCGAATGATGAAATAATTCCTAAATCCAAAACAGGCAAGTACCACGATAACTCCTGGTAACCACTGATAATAAATGGATGATTCGCAATGAGAATGAAGCAGAAACTCTTGAAGAACTTTCGAAGAGAAATTTCTTTTATAAAGGAGTCATTCTTACATCTTGTCTTTCCTCCTTTCTGTCCCCTGTGCGAAACTGAATTAAAACATAATGAGCAACTGATTTGCGAGGATTGTTTTTTACAAATTAATACCATTGAATCGCATTTTTGCACGCAATGCGCAGCTCCACTCAAAAAAAACAGAAAGACCTGCGATTTTTGCAAAGGAATCGATTTCAATTTTTCAAAAGTGAGAGCCTTTGCCATATTTGCAACTCCTCTCGTTGAAATGATTCATTTACTGAAATACGAGAGAAAAACACACCTTGCCATTCGTCTTGGGATACTCCTCGGGAACTTATTTCTTTCCGACGCTGAACTGGTCACGGCTGATGTAATCATACCTGTCCCACTTCATCGAACAAGAATGCGGGAACGAGGATATAATCAGAGTCTGTTGCTCGCACGTATGGTATCTTCAATCTCTCACAAAGAATTATGCAGCGACGTGATTTTGAGAACAAAGGCAACAAAATCACAAACAACACTCAATCATAAGGAGAGAAAGAAAAATCTTAAGAATGCTTTTTGCGTAACGGCAGCCGAAAGGATCAAGGATAAATCAGTGGTAATAGTTGATGATGTTTTCACGACAGGTACAACACTAAACGAAATGGCAGGAACGCTCATTGATGGAGGAGCGCATACTGTTTATGGACTTGTGCTCGCACGAGCACTCAGCACCTGAAAACACACTGGTTCCCAGGAACATATGCCACAGGAAAAGCAAAAATAACAATGATTAATCACCAATAACCATTAATCCACAATGTATCAAAGGGAAACAACAAATCACCGAGTTCAAATACGAAAGCATTCTGTAAAGATCTTCATGTTGATTGCGTTTCTCTTTCCCTTTGCTATCTACCTTATCACGCTTAATCCTTCAATTGGATTTATTGATAATGGTGAATTGGTCACCGTCTGCAGAACGCTGGGAATCGCTCACCCAACGGGATACCCGCTCTATACACTTCTGGGAAGGATAATCACACTCGCCCCAATAAAAACTATTGCATTCAGAGTAAATATGCTCTCCGCTCTTTTCTCTTCTCTTGCATCTTTTTTTCTCTTTCTATTCCTCCTTAAAAAAACCAACAATGTTTTCCTTTCTCTTACTGGTGCAGTCATCTTTTCATGTTCACGCATTGTATGGCACCAGTCAACATCAGCAGAAGTATATTCCATTACCTTTTTTTTTCTTACGTTGCTCCTGTATCTGGAAGCATCGGATCTGAAGAACAAACTGTTGCTTATCGGCTTTGTGGCTGGACTTTCTGTTACCAACCATATGATAATTATCACCTTTCTCGCTCCTTTTTTTATCTACTTGCTCCTCACGAGAGAATTCAAAAACCTGAAAACCATTTTAGTCTTTCTTCTTTTTTTCCTCATAGGTATCACGCTCTACCTCTATCTTCCCATACGGGGTACCCTTCAACCACTGCTCAACTGGGGAAGACCGGTTTCCTTTGAACGGTTCCTCTGGCATGTTTCAGGAAAACAATATCGAGTGTGGATGTTCACGGGAGACATATCCACCATAAAGACCAATATTCTTACCTTTCTCAAGCTCACCTGCTCCCAGTTTACACCTGTTTTGATTGTATTTGCCATTCCTGGAATCTACCATCTCTTTGCCATTTCGAAAAAACGCGCGGTTTTCCTTCTTTCGCTCTTCCTGGTGAATGGTAGCTATGCAGTCAACTATGATATACCGGATATTGAACCATATTTTATCATTACAATCCTGGTTTACACAATCTTCATTATTTACGGCATTTGCTTCTTTTCAAAAAGAATCAAATGGATAGCATTTGCTTCACCAATTCTTGCAATCTTCGTTATACTCTTCAATTTCCATAACGCAAACGAAAGACAGAATCACATAGCATATGATATGTGCCGCAATCTTTTCTTCTCTGTTAAGGAAAACGGGATTGTCATTACCAATGACTGGGATTACTATTCCCCAGCACTCTACATACGATACATTGAAGGAAAAAGAAATGATATCGTGATGATAGACAAGGAATTGCTGCGTAGGAGCTGGTATTTTGATTACCTGAACAAAGCATATCCATGGCTTATCGAGAAATCCCAATCCGAAGTTGAAGCTTACCTTGAACTACTTGTACATTTCGAACATGACCAGCTTTTGAATCCTGACGAAATTCAAAGACGCTTTATTGTTATGATTAATAGTTTCATTGATGAGAACATTGCAGAACGTCCTTGCTACATTACCTTCGTCAATGGCGCTGATAGAGATGCTTCATCGATTGCCACTCAATATCAAAAAACTCCTTTCGGTATCGTCTATGAAATATCGCATGTTCCTGACACAACATATTTTGATTATGCGCAATTCACTCTCCAGGGAGTATTTACCACCCATCCTTACAAGAATAAACGAACCTTGACGAAACTCAACAACTACCCTAACATGAGTTTGAAACGTGCGCTCTATCTGCTTCAAATAAACAAATTCCATTCATCTATAAAAACAGCAGCATTTTCAGAAAAATGGGATGAAACAAAAGTATCATCCATAGCTTTTCAAGCCGTTTCTTACCTCTTCCTCGATCAGTACGAAAAAGCTATATCATTCTTTAAAAGGGCATATGCAATAGAACCGCAAGATGCAATGTTGGAACACGCAATCAAAATGCTTGAATCGAATAATGTAAGTAAACTAAAACAAGAATTTACATCACTGTTAGGAATCAATCAGGATTATACAAAGCTACAGAAATAACCCGTGCTTTGTGGCTAAAATCGCTTGACTTTCACCTGAAATGTAACTATAGTAATTCTGTTGCAGGGAAATTATCATGTGCGGAATACTTGGTATTATTGGAAAAGGTACGGTTATTGAAGAAGTAGTCACCGGTCTACTCACCATCCAGCATAGAGGTCAGGATGCTGCAGGTGCAGTCTCCTATAAGGAACAATTCAATATTAAAAAAGGCCTGGGGCTGGTCAGGGATGTTTTTAATAAAAAGAACATAGCAAGACTTCAGGGGAGCGTTGCCATCGGTCATGTCCGGTACCCAACTGCCGGCACATACGAAGCAACGGAAGCTCAGCCCTTTTACGTAAATATACCCTATGGAATCGCCCTTGCTCATAACGGAAATATAATTAATTATAACGAATTAAAAAGATATCTTGAAGATAAGGAATTCAGATACATCAACTCAAAGTGCGATGCAGAACTGCTACTGAATGTATTTGCGGCACAACTGTTGCGATGCGGCAAATTCTCAACAGACAATCTGTTCACTTCAATCGATAAAGTGTTCGACACCGTTCAGGGGAGCTATTCGGTCATATCGATCATCGGAAAAAAAGGATTCCTGGCATTTCGCGATCCACACGGGTTTAAACCTCTCATTTTCGGCAAAAAGGGAAATGCTTTTGCATTTGCATCTGAAAGCGTTGCACTGGATGTTCTTGGATATGACATAATTGGAGATGTACAACCTGGCGAAGCAATATTCATAGACAACGAGAGAGCATTACACAGAAAAAAAATACGAAATGCAATCCATACTCCCTGCATATTCGAATGGGTATATTTCGCCAGACCTGATTCGGTTATTGACGGTATCAGCGTCTATGAAGCACGGTACAAACTTGGGCGCCGTCTCGCAGAGGATATAATGGACAGGGATATCAAACCCGATGTAGTCATTCCAATTCCAGATACATCACGTGTAGCAGCACTTGCTCTGGCGGAGGAAATCGGTATCAGTTATCGGGAAGGACTTATTAAAAATAGATACATTGGACGAACGTTCATAATGGCAAAACAGTCTGAGAGGAAAAACGCAGTGAGAATGAAATTCAATCCTATAAGAACTGTCATTTCTGGTAAAAAGGTCTTGCTTGTGGACGATAGCATTGTTCGAGGAAACACATCAAAGGAAATCATCAACCTTATTCGGGCAGCAGGTGCACGGGAAATCTATTTTGCTTCATATTCACCGCCGCTTAGATATCCGTGCATTTATGGAATCGACATGCAAACAAAAGGTGAATTCATCGCCAGAGAAAATCCAATTGAGAAAATCGGAAAGGAGATTGGTTGCGATGAATTGATTTACCAATCAATAGATGGTCTGCTGAGTTCTCTTCAATTGGGCGAAGACAGGGAATTTAGATTTTTTTGCACATCTTGTTTTGACGGTAACTACCCTACAAAAGTTAATGAAAAAATATTCAAGGAAATTGAACAGGATAGAGTGGTTTGCAAAAGCAGTATTCAGTAGTATTCTCATTCTACTTCTTTTCTCCTGCACAAGAAAAACCATACAGAACAAACCAAGTAATGCTCCTTTTCCCCTTGATCTGGAGTTTGAAAAGAGCATAAAACTTGGTTTTGAGCAATTTTTACCGGAAAAAATCACAACCGATGTTAAAGGAAATACATACATCGTTGGCAATCGTCGAAGACTGATTATAATAAAGAGCAGCGGTGCAGTAGAGGAGATAAATATCGAAACAATATACCCCTGCGAAATTACTAATATCGGAACAGATGGTTTTGATATCTTTCTCCTCGATAGAATGAACAATAAAATCTGGACAGTGACAAGAGAGGTTATCGGTAAAAAAGGATTTAGTCTTGAAGCACAGCCACTTCTCTTTGCTGTCTCTAAAAAGAAATATTTTGCCATCCTCTATTACAATAAGAGTGAACTCACTTTGTATAGCCGAAAGGAAAAAGTAGCAGGGGGAGTTGCTCTTGAACTTGATCTGCAGAACCGAGAAAGCGGTACCCTCCTTTTTCAAAATAATATACTGTACTTTGCCAGCAGGGAAAATGACGAAGTATCAATGTATTTCTTGTATAATCCTTCTCAAACATCAAAGATAGTGATTCAATCACCGACATCGCTTGCTCTTGATAACTGGCAAAATCTTTTCATTGCCTCATCAAAAGGAATTCAGTGCATGAGAAATGGCATCATAAAGAAAGACTTACTTTTACAAAAATCACAGGGAACGGAGCTTTCACTCTTTAAGGACAGACTCATAGTGCTCAACCCAAACAATAAGAGAATCGATGTTTATAAAATTGTGTATTCTTCTGCTGATTCAAACACTCCCTGATACAAATCACCATCCTGTTGCTCATAAAACGTTCAGCCTTTCGCGGAAAGACCTAATTATCCAGGGTGAGAACAGAAAAGGACCATATAGACTTCCTGATATTTTCATCATCGAGAATTCAATCATTGTCCGGAAGGATACCCTGGTGCTTAAAAAAGACAACGACTATTTCGCAAATAATAAATCAGGAACCATCTTTTTTTTCGATGTTCTTGAAAAAAATGATTACGTAACCATAACGTACCGCTTTTTCCCTTTCCCGATACAGAGAGAATATAGAACAAGGAACATAAGCTCATATCTACGAGAGCAACCAGTAACAAAGCATGGGGATATGCATCCGAAAACCAGCAATGAGCATGAAAAAGGCAGCATTATCATCGGTGGAGCTAAAACATTCAGTATCGGTGTTAATTCATCACAGGGATTCTCTTTTGACCAGTCGCTTCTGGTGAATATATCCGGTGAAATCACAAAAGGTCTTTCTATTAACGGTGTCCTTTCTGATGAAAACACCCCTCTTGAGCCAGAGGGAACAACTGAAACATTGGAAGAACTGGACCGGATTTATGTTACCATAAGGGGCAGTAATATTTCCGCAACACTCGGTGATTACAAACTGGACTATGTGGCAGCAAGAACACCGATACTCCAAAGGGAACTCCTCGGTGTCACCGGTAACCTGAGAAGAGCGGGGGCGGAAATGGATGTTGCTTTTGGGATACCACGAGGAAAATTTCACTCACTGCACCTCAAAGGGATAGAATCCACGCAGGGACCATACCAGCTAACGAGTTCTGAGGGAGAGGAAGATATCGTGATTGTTGCTGGAACAGAGACGGTGTATCTGGATGGAATTTTAATAAAACGCGGCGAGAAAAATGATTACACCATGGATTACAATCAGGCACAGATCACCTTTACAACAAAAAGGGTGATTACTGATGAAACGGACATTGTCGTTGAATTTCAGTATACGCGTATTGGCTTTCGAAGAAATACCTATGCAACAAATGTTCGTTATCGCAAATCTTATTATTCAATCGGGACTTTTCTCGTTCGAGACGCTGACGATGTAAGTCAGACCGAAGGATTCGAACTCACCAATGAAAAAAAGGAGTTTCTGGCAAATCTTGGTGATGATACAACAAAGAACTGGATGGAGAGTGGTGTTTATGTTGGAGATGGAAAGGGAGATTATAGCCTTACTGACTCCTTCTACGTATTCAGGGGATACAGGAAGGGTGAATGGAATGTATCATTTACCTATATTGGTGAAGCTAATGGAGACTATTTATACAGCGATAGCCTTTCAGGTTTTTTGTTTGTAGGACAAAATACTGGTAACTATGTGAGTAAAATTCGTGTTTCACTCCCGGAAAAAGAAGATTATGGAGGAGTACATATCGGATATGATGATAGAAAAAGAGTAACATTGTCAGGTGAATTTTTTGGCTCTCAGTATGACAGAAATATTCTTTCTCCCATTAATGATAATGATAACCGTGGATTTTTTTCGAAATTCAATGGCGATGTAAAGCTTTTTCAATCTCAATTAGGCAGCATGAATGCTTTTGGTGGGTATAGTTTCAGGAACAAAACCTTTCACCCCCTTTCAAGAATTGAGAAGAGCAATTTTGAAAAACGGTGGAACCTGGAAAGAACACAAGGGAAAGAAGAGATACGCAATGGTGGAGCCACTTTTCATAAAGAAAATCTTGTACATTCTCGAGTAAACATATCATCACTGAGAAGAGAACAAATTCACGCAAACTTGAAAGAAGTGCTCTTTTCGATGAATAGAAAAACGCTGCCACAGATCACTCTCACTGCACGTACTGTTTCAATACAAGGCGACACTGCCCTGAAAAGTGTAACCAGGTATGGGGCAAGCATAACGTATGGAATATGGAAATTACTTCCCAAAGCTTTTGTGAATCAAGAACTGAGGAACGAACCACAAAAAAAGAGATGGAGAGAAGCTGGTGGCGAATTGGGATTCCGTTTGCTCTCAAACTCAAAATGTGCCTTTGGCTACAGCAAACGATTTGATGATATTCTCAGTATCTCGGATAGCCTCTACGAAAGAGAATCCCATACCATAACAAAAACCATTCTTTTGGAAACAGAAGAATCCAGGTTATTTCGAAGCAACCTCACGGTAACCTCGCGAGTAAGAAAATTTACTCCCCAATTCCCTGGAGCGAATAGTGAACTTGTTCTTATTGAATTTTTTAATCACTTCATCCCATCCAGAAGAAGATTGGACATTGAAACAAACTACTCGGTTACTGGTAAGAATTCCATACTCTTCAAGGAAATCTTCTATGAGGTTGAAGAAGGCAAAGGTAACTTCAGTAAGGATAGTGCTTCGGGGGATTACTTCCCGGACACGCTTGGCAACTATAAACAAAGAATTGAACGCGTTGGCGAAGGGAATCCAGTAACTGCACTCCAAGCCTATGTGCGTGTTCGGTTCGTTCCGGCAAAGTTCTTAAAATGTAATTTTACCACAAGTGTAAGTGAAGAGAATACGAGTGCAGATAAATTTTCAATATACTTACTACGACTCAATCGATTTCTGAGCGACTCACTTACAGAAGCGGGGAGACAATCGCTCGATGGCAATATCTCTGTCTATCCACTCAAAACAACAACGGTATCCTACTCATTTAATTTCCTCAAGGGAGTGAACAACAAACTGGTAACAAGATCAAAACGCGATTACTCTGACCGGCAAAACTACCGTATCGAACAGCGGTTAACAAAAAGAACAAGAGTTGCTTTCGGGTACGAAAAAAGAAGAAAAACTGAAAAAAGTATCGAACAAGGAACCATAAGACATGAAACGAGAGAATCATTTTCGCCTGAGTTTTCATATTTGCTTCTTGATAACCTCGAAGCAAAAATAAAAGCAACATCTGGTAATATAATCATAGAAGAACCTCTCTGGTATAGTCATCTGGGGCAGATCCCTATAAAGAGTGAAACCATTACCCCTGCATTAAATTATACTTTTGTAAATAGCGCAGTAATTGATGCATCTATAGCAGTAATCAGGAACACAACACCTATTGATGAGAACGATCTTCCTTTCGATGTAAGGAGTTTTTATCCAAAGGGCATTACAACAGACTGGAAACTCAGAACAACTATTTCATTTTCCAAAGTAGTTTCAGTGAATATCTCATACAATGGATTGAACAGACCCGATAAGAAGACAATTCATTCTGCGAATGCTGAGCTACGCGCTGACTTTTAATCCCACCTGATATCCTTTTCAGCCACGTTTTCTGCAAGGATAGTTTCTGATATTATACAGCTGAAGGAATTTCTTCAATGTTTTTCGTCAACCAATAAAACAAATAATTTATTAATCCTCAAACATTCATTACCATTTTGAAATTTCCCTTGACAAAGAGATTCTCCGGTGACATAATAATGTAATCCAAAAAGGGGAGGATATTATGAAACAGAAAGGTTTGGTTCTCTTATTGACCACTGCGGCTTTCCTGACACCCGTATTGCTCTTCTCCGGCACATGGAATCTCATCGGATTGAACGGATTGAATGTGCGAGCGATAGCTGCTCACCCACTTCGACCTGACACCATTCTTGCTGCAGATAATACCAGTATCTATCGTACAACAGATGGCGGGACAAACTGGCAAATGGTTGCAGCAATCCCAGCAAGAGAATTACTTTTTCATTCATCTTTCCCTGATACGGTATTTGCTGTCTGGGGTAATGGGAGCTATTCTGATGGCATCTGGCGTTCAGTAAATGCTGGAGGAAGTTTCGACATACTTAACTTTTTTTATTGGGCAACATGCATCAGTGTTCCAACATGGCCACCGGGGCATATACTTGCGGGATTAGATTCATCAGGTGGAGCATGGAGAAGCACCGATGAGGGATTATCCTGGTTTGAATATTCTGACAGTTTACAAGATATGAACGTTCTCTCTCTTTCGTACTCTGCTCCTTGTGAATCAATCTATCAACCGCTGGCAGGTACTTCCACTGGTATCTATTATGGTACCGCAGACTATTGGGTCAAAGCAAACGCTCCGAATTTGCCGTGTGTTGCAATAAGTAGTGAATTCAACATAGTTGATGGACCAATTTTTGCAGCACTCGGCGATGGAAGCTGGTCAGATGGCGTCTATAAATCAGTGGATTGTGGAGTAAGCTGGAACATTTCGTGGTACTGGATATACATTACCTCCGTTCTTGTTAATCCATTGAATGAACAGGTGGTTTTTGCAGCTGATTCAGGATATGGTGTCATAATGACCACAGATGGAGGCGAGAACTGGGTAGAAATAAACGAGAACCTCGGTGATTATAATATCAACAACCTTGCAATGAGCAGATCTGATACTGTACACCTTTATGCTGCAACCTGCTCGGGTGTTTATCGATACGACCCGGACGTTGCAGTAGCCGAGTGGAAGAAGAACAGAACAACATTGCTTACGGTCAATATGCCAACCATTGGCATTGCTGGAACGCGCATGCCGATCCGGTGCACTGTTTCGCACAGTCAGCAGAAAGATAAGATTACCCTAACACTTCGGGATATCACCGGAAGAAAGTTATGCTTCAAGCAGTACAATGTAAACTATCCAGAAACACACCTGCAGCTCGACCTTCCTCAAACAAACGGCATTTACTATGTGGAGATTAACATCGCGAAACAAACCGCAAGAAAAAAAATAATAATAATGCGCGGGAAAAAATAAAGCCTGTTTGCCTATCCGCATCGAAGATGAAAACACCTTTTTTTCTTGAATAATTCCCTTTTTGGGTTTATAATCCGTTTTCATGAAAAGTGGAGCAAAGGACACCTCATTCTTTTTAACTGCAATTATACTTGACCTTATTGCCCTCCTAACAGCTTTCGCATTTGCTTACTGGCTGAGATTCTCCGAAACCATCTTTCATATACAGAGACCTATACTATCATTCAGATTTTTCATGCTCTTTTCCCTCCAGATTATAATTGTATGGATATTAGTGGGATACTTCGCTGGTTCTTATGACACAAAGAAAATTTACCCACTTCCAGAGCAATTTTATGACATATTCAGGAATACAGTCATTTCCACAACCATCGCGCTTGCAATGAGTTTTTTCTACAGACCTTTCTCTTTTTCAAGAATCTCCCTCATTTTCGCATTTTTTCTCATTCATATTTTTGTTACAACTGAAAAACTTAGCTTTCGAGCATTGAAAACATACCTCTTCAGCAAAGGAAAGCTTCTCAGCCGTATACTTGTTATAGGAGAAAATCCAATTCTGCAAAAAACAATTGATGTCATCAATAAGGATAAGGAGCTTGGTTTTAAGATTGTTGAGATCATTGAGAAAAAGGAGAGCAACACCAGCAAACCATTCAACCATGAACTTGCAGGAATTACTGAAAAGGTAAAGAAAAACAATATCGAGTTTATCATTACAGCGTTTCCTTTCCAACGATACAAGGAAATTAAAGAGGTTCTCCTTCACTGCAGAGACCTGCATATTAATTTTCTCTTCGTACCGGATATTTTTGAAATAATGATATCAAAAGTAAATGCACTTGATTTAAATGGGATGCCATTTTTCGTCCTGAGACAGGCACCCATTGATGGCTGGTATGGTTTTTTAAAACGAATCATCGACGTTGTTTTTTCTTTCGTTTTCTTAATTATCGCTTCACCACTCTTTATCATCATTCCAATTATAATAAAGGTAGATACAAAAGGTCCTGTTTTTTACTTGCAGGAACGTGTTGGAAAAAATGAAAAGATATTCAATATAATAAAATTCCGTTCAATGATTCATAAAGCAGAGAAAAAA
Organism: uncultured bacterium; assembly: GCA_965369615.1. GTDB lineage: Bacteria > Hydrothermota > E44-bin80 > E44-bin80 > E44-bin80 > SOKD01. The sequence goes on from CBDUQV010000010.1 coordinate 17,026, forward strand.
ACGGGACCTATCTGGGCAAATGGAAAAAGCGATTCAAGAGTGACACGTACTGGTAAAATATTAAGAGCAACGCATATAGATGAAATACCACAACTGATTAATGTTCTTAAGAATGATATGAGCCTTGTTGGACCGAGACCAGAACGTCCAATTTTTGTAAAAAAACTCAAAGATCAAGTAGATGGATATATCGTTCGGCATGCGGTTAAACCTGGATTGACAGGTATTGCGCAACTGGAACATAAATACGACAGCTCAATTGAAGACGTAAGAGAAAAACTAAAATTTGACCGATACTATTTGGAGAATGCATCATTCAAACTTGATTCTATTTTGATTGTTCGTACAATCTTCACGCTTTTAAAAAGAAAAAGAAAGTAACTTTATTTTCTTACCCATTGCTTTAGTATTGAGTTTGTTATTGTATGAAAAAACCTGTTATAGCCGTTGTCCTCGGAACAAGACCTGAAATCATCAAGGTCTCGCCCATTCTATCCGAACTAAAGAAACGAAGTATCAAATACGTCCTCATCCATACGGGACAACATTACTCACTTCATATGGATAGAATCTTCTTTACTGACCTCCATATCCAGGAGCCTGATTTCCTGCTGGGAGTTGGTGGTGGTACCCATGGAGAGCAAACGGGAAAAATGCTCATAAGTATCGAAAAGGTTCTCATCAAGATAAAACCGGACATCGTCCTTGTTGAAGGTGACACAAACTCTGTCCTGGCAGCAGCCCTTGCCGCAACAAAACTTGGTATTCAGGTCGGACATATAGAAGCCGGGTTACGAAGCTTTTATCGGGAAATGCCGGAGGAGATAAACAGAATTCTCACTGATCATATCTCTGATTACCTCTTTGCTCCAACTCATATCTCGAAAGAGAACCTTATAAAGGAAGCCATTGATACAAGAAAGATTTACATAACCGGAAATACCATTGTCGATGCGATAATTAAGAACCGCAAACGTGCGCTACGGGAATCGAAAATTTTAACCAAACTTGCCCTTGCAGGGGACAATTTCATGCTCCTCACATTGCACCGCGTGGAGAACCTGGAAAACAGACAAAGATTGAAGGAAATTCTCAGCGCCGTGATAGAATTGTGTAAAGAATATCTCATTATTTTTCCCATTCATCCACGGACAAACAATCGATTGAAAGATTTCAAACTCCTGAAAAATCTGAAGAGCACAAAAAAATTAAGGCTCATTGAACCGCTTGGATACCTCGATTTCCTCAAACTACAATCCAATGCACAACTTATTCTAACAGATTCAGGAGGAATTCAAGAAGAATCTTGCATACTTAATATCCCCTGTGTAACGCTCAGGGATAATACGGAACGTCCTGAAACCATTGCAATAGGGTCAAATATTCTTGGCGGATGCAAACGTCAAACCATTATGCATGCTGTACAAATAATGTTGAAAAAAAGAAGAAAATGGAAGCAGCCCTTTGGTAACGGCACATCTGCTGAAAAAATTGTTGCTATTCTGACTAAAACATGAAAAGACAGTACGGGTACTACTCAATGCTTCTCAGCGTTATTCAAACAAGCAAGAACTGTTATGAGTAATCAAGAACGATCATTATATACTCAGCAGCTGTTACGACAACTTTCTGCAGTCCTCGTGGTTTCATCGATCGGATGTTTCTTCCTTCTCATGTTGCGGATTTCATTAACGAACAGTTACCGGTATTCCTTTCTTGCATGGAACCTCTTCCTGGCATGGATACCTTATATAATTGCAAATGTAATGAACTTGATATACCGCAAAGTTCACAGCAAGCAAAGGTTGAGGATTTCAATGGTGGCTATCGGATTTGTATGGCTCCTCTTCTACCCGAACGCACCATACATATTGACTGATTTCATTCACATTATCAGGGTACCACCTTCCATCAATCAACACCATGCGATCCTGACGAACAATGCAATACTCTGGTATGATATTGTTCTCAACTCATCATTTGCCTTTATTGGACATCTCATTGGACTAATATCTCTGGTCATCTGCCATAATCTTTTCAGAAAAACATTCAAAAAATACTCTGGGTGGATATTTGTCACCGTTGCAAGTCTTGTTGGAGGATATGGAATTTATCTGGGACGCTTCGTAAGACTTAATAGCTGGAATATCTTAACCAAGCCATTTCAAACCATTAAAACGATAATTGTAGACCTTTTCAATATTAAAGCAGTTCTTTTCTCACTCTGTTTTGGTTTCTTTATTTTTCTCACATACCTGAGTGTCTATTCATTTCATAAATTGAAACAAAGTGATGAAAACCGCTGAAAGGCAAGAGCTCCACAATAACGATTGCTATTCTTAGAATATACATGAGAGTATACTGCAAGTATTTTCGAGAAACTTCCGGTCCTCATCCGAGAAAGGTGCAAGGGTGTGTGAGTCAATATCCAGTTCTCCAACAATAGCAGCATCTTTAAATATTGGAACAACAATTTCTGACAACACCTTCAAATTGCAGGAGAGATAGTTCGTTTCCCTGGTGACATCCTGCACTACAAACGTTTTCTTAAGCTGCGCTGCCTGACCACAAATACCCTGACCAAAAGTAATTTTCTTGTGTTCTGTTGGTTCTCCAACAAAAGGTCCAAGAACGAGTTCATTTTTATTCATATCTTCAACAATGTAGAAACCAACCCAGTCATAGTGGGAAACTTTCTCCTTCAGCAGGCTGCAAATATTCAAAAGCTTCTCGTCTCGCTGACCTCGCAAGGCGATAATTCCTCTTACTTCATCAAGAAGATCACCAAACAGCCTCTTTTTGTTTTCCATCATTTCCCCTCCTGTAGTTATCCTTTTTCCTTTATGCATCTCGCCCCGTTAGAGACAGGATTCATTTTGTATCGCGAATCCGTAATAGATTTTTCATTCTCTAATGGGGTTATTCTCCACATCTCCTCCCTAAAAGTTTCCCTTTTTCAAAAGGGCAGGATGGATTATATCAATGCGCATTACCTAATGTGATGAATTCCCTCTTTTAGCTGCCCATCTACTATTTCCATCCGACGCCAGGAGCTATTGTCATTAAGTGCGACCCATCTGCGATCCTCTGTTCTGTAATGCCAGTCCTTGTCAACTTGATAATAAAACTGAATATCACTCCCTTCGATGATATTGAGAATTTCATTGTCATGATAGTTAAACTCGTCAAAATCGGTGTGTGCTTTTTGCCCCATTTCTGAATACAATCCACTCAATTTAAGTAGCAGTTCATCAATCTTGGGGTCCATCGGTTTCGCCTTCAATCCTATCCGCTTCGCCTCATGAAAGGTAATCGGATAGGTGTGAGACGGATAGTCGGAATTCAGCTTATTGCTAATTTGCTCTGCCTCTTGTGCATTCGCCATATGATAGGAGAGGATCTCCTTGCAGAGCTTTATGGAAAGTGAGCGTGCTCTATCAACTGCGCCGATGACGAGCGGATGAACGTAGGAATAGAGTGCTTGATACGGATTGCTCTCTCCCGTCTGTCTCTCTTCATTCCATAATTTTATTACCCTACCCAACTCATCCTGATTAACACTTACAGATGCATTATTCTTATCCACAGGCGATAAGCGATGCGTAAGCGATGTATCAACTGCGGTAAGGTATGCGATCGCACCCATGTGGATCTCGTTTGCCCCCAAAATAAGCATGGTCGCTGCCGATTCACATTCCAGTGGAATAAGCGCAATAATCTTATCCACGTATCTTCTGAGCAGATTAATGATCCGCAACGACGCGCAACCACTGCCACCAAAGGATTTAATGAAAAGGTAGAGTGTATCGCTCACCTTCGTTTTGGTCAACACCTCATAAAAACCAATCACATCGTTATCGCATACCGAGCCTCCCGGAGAATTCCAATAGCATATGATGTCATTTTGTAGTATCTTCTCTATTTCTTCGACAATTGCTTGTGTTTCCTTGAACAGGATGGGGGAGGTTCTGGATCTTGACTCCTCTTTTAAGAACGTCCATGATTCACTCCTTTCTTTACGTGCTGTTCTGCCTTCATCCCTCAACTCTTGTTTCCACACTACTTCTTTTTCGACCGGGGAGAAATACGGTACTTCCTGTACCGATAAGGTTTCACGATTGGCATGGAACTGACATTCCCGCTCACATACCGAGCATCCTCCAGTGTATAGAATGCCTTTGGATTGTACCGCTTAATATTCGTTATTATATCCCGTACATCCTTCCTCCGCAAGGGCATGTATATTATATCCACAGCGCCCTCATCGCTATCCGCAGCAACTATGGTGAATCTGTGGGAGCAACCCCTCAAGTACGCAATCAATTCGGTAGCGGATCTGCGGGTAATCACCCTCAGCAGGACAAATCCGAGCGATAATTTTGATTCAAGATACATGCCTACGAAATTACCCAGGGCAAAACCGCACCCATAGGCAACATAATTTACCATATTGGTAAGATTTTGCATTATCTGACCGATAGCCAGGAGCCAAATGATAACCTCAAAGAATCCAAGAACCGGCGCCAAAAATCTCATGCCTTTTGATACAAAAATGATTCTCAGAGTGCCTATGGCAACATCAACAATTCTGGCGAGACAGATAAGGACTGGAATAACAATCCATTTAAAAGCAATACTATCCATGAAACCAAACAATTCCTCAAACCTCCTTAATGGATGGAAACTTCGGATCATTGGCGGGTAGCACCAAAAGGTCCATCATCTATTTTTTTTCACCCCTTTACGTATTATCTATCTCAATTGTTTTTTATGACTTATTGGTGTTATTTATTTTCTTTTCTCCCTCAGGAAATTCCTTCAATTTTTCCGCTAACTCCAGCAATCGTTTGTCAACCCTATCATTAACAGAATTTTCTTCAAACGTCCCCTCCGCCAGCCTTTTCCCTGCTTTAACACCGGTGAGAATTGCAATACCCTCATCAATGGATTTAACGGGATAGATGCGGAATTTTCCCTCCTCAACTGCCTTCACGACTTCTTCTTTCAGCATCAAACTCTGAACATTGCTTTCGGGAATAACAACTCCCTGGTTTCCGGTCAGTCCTTTTATTTTACATATCTCAAAAAATCCTTCAATCTTTTCGTTAACACCCCCTATCGCCTGAACCTCGCCCTTTTGATTTACCGAGCCGGTAACAGCAATTTCCTGCCGTACTGAAAGACCGGAAAGGCTCGAGAGAAGAGCATACAATTCTGTACTTGATGCACTGTCTCCTTCCACACCTCCGTAACTCTGTTCAAAAACAAGTCGTGCAGACAGGCTCAAAGGTTTGTTATGCGCATACTTATCAGAAAGGTATCCACTAAGAATAAGAACACCTTTTGTATGGATTGGTCCACCCAGTTTTGCTTCGCGCTCAATATCAACAATTCCACCTTTTCCCATACTTATGGTGGCAGTAACCCGCGATGGTTTGCCAAAAACAAAATCGCCAAGACCCGTAACAGAAAGCCCGTTGACCTGACCGACCGAATCACCTTTTGTATCAATGAGAATAATTCCGCGATCTATCATTTCCTGGACTTTTTCCTTTATAAGGCTGGAACGGTATATCTTTTCGTCGATTGCCTTCTGAATATGTGTACTCGTAATGTATTCGGTATTTTCATTGGTAGCGTAGAAATTTGCCTCTCGAATAATATCGCCAATGTCGCTAAACTTGGTTGAAAGTTTCTGTTGATGTCCTGCAAGTCTGGAGCCAAATTCTATAAGTTTGGCAACAGCTGTTGCATCATGATGTTTGAGTCCTTCTTTCCGGCAGAATGTGCAGATGAAGGATGCATATTTTTGCATATTTACTTCTGTCCTGTCCATAGATGTGTCAAACTCAGCTTTTACCTTAAAAAGCTCCTTAAACTCAATGTCCGCTGTGT
>CBDUQV010000011.1:0-22181 GCA_965369615.1 uncultured bacterium
ACTCTTGATAAAACTGATATTTATACTATTGGATTTAAAGCTGAGATGGATAAATTTCAACATTGGAAGTGAAATCGTAAAAAAGGATTTCACTATAGATGAACGGGATAAGATGGAGGAATTAGCAGGGGATGTCCTGACATATCTTGGTCGGGAAATCAAGAGGAAATGAACGTCAAAGAATTAGCAACGCTTATTGATGGTGAAATTAGGGGTGATGAAAATGCAAAAATTACCGGAGTTGCCGGTCTTGATACCGCAAAAAAATATGAAATAAGTTATCTTGACAATGAAAGATTCTTAAATGCAGCGAAATCCTCCGGAGCATCATGCATTATTACAAAAAAATCGTTTGCCATTGAAGGCAAAATTAATATCTTTGTTGAATATCCAGTCCTTTCTTTTATCAAGATTGTCAATTATTTTCATCCACCAGAGATGCCAGAAAAAGGCATCTCGAAATATGCAATAATTGAAGATGATGTTACGATCGAAGAAAATGTTTATATTGGTCCGTATGTCACAATTTGCAGTGGAGTGAAGGTAGGTAAGAATGCAAGAATTTATCCCTTTACTTATATTGGAAAAAATTGTGAAATTGGTAATGATGTTATATTGAAGGCATCCACCACGATTAATGGAAGAACGCTCATTGGGGACAGGGTAATCGTTCATCCTGGAGCAGTTCTTGGAAGTGATGGATATGCATATGCAACAGTTGAAAAGAAGCATCATAAGATCCCACAGATTGGCATTGTTGTTATTGAGGATGATTGTGAAATTGGTGCAAATGTTACCATTGATAGAGCATCGTTTGGCAAAACCATAATAAGACGAGGAACAAAAATTGACAACCTTGTTCAGGTCGGACATAATGTAACAATTGGTGAAGATAGCCTAATCATTGCGCAGGTGGGGATTGCAGGGAGCTGCAAAATAGGTAATGGTGTCATTCTTGCCGGGCAGGTTGGGGTAGCGGACCATCTTGAAATAGGGGATGGTGCTATTGTGGCAGCTCAGGGGGGAGTTACGAAGAACATTCCACCACATGCGCTCTATTCTGGTTATCCAGCAAGAGATCACAGCCTTGCTCGCCGCATATATGCAGCGTCATTGAGACTTCCAGAACTTCTAAAACGCGTTAAGCAGATTGAAAAGAACCTGGAAAAAATTGAAAAGAAAATTGAATCTGGCAAAGAGAATCCATAGAACCATTCAGCAACCTATTACATTTGAAGGTATCGGAGTGCATTCAGGAGCAATGACTAAAGTTACCCTTCGTCCTTCTGCTGATGGCATTTATTTTCGAAAAAGGGGGGAGAATGCTGGTGTGTGTGTTGCTGCTTCTCTTGACAATGTCACAGATACGGTACACGGAACAACTCTTGGCAGCTCCAATGTCTCTTTTGCAGTCGTTGAGCATCTCCTTGCTGCTTTGTACAGCCTTGAGATTGATGGTGTAGAGGTTATTCTGGAGGGTGATGAATTGCCGATTATGGATGGAAGTGCCTTACCTTTTGTGAAAATACTTGACGGAATCAGGATCGTCGAAGAACAACCGGAGCGGGTTCATGATGATATAGTAATTAAATATCCTTTGAACTACGAGCATAAGGGAAGTTTTCTCGCTGTCTTTCCATCGCCGGAATTCACTATTAGCTACTTCATAAGTTACAAGGATTATCCGGAACTCACACAGATGAAAACAATGGTAATGAGTCCCGAATACTTTGTCCGTGAGATTGCTCCCGCAAGAACGTTTGCTTTCCTTGAATGGGTTGAACCGCTGCAAAAACAGGGGTTAATAAAGGGCGGAAGTCTTGAAAACTCACTTGTTTATTCAAAAAATGGTTTTTTGAATCCTTCTTCACTGCGTTTTGCCGATGAATTAGTAAGACATAAAATCCTTGATTTTCTTGGTGATATCTCGCTTCTGAAAAGAAGAGTTATCGGACATTTCGTGATTCTTTGTGGTGGTCATACTGCTCACATTGATTTTTTTAAAAAACTAAAGAAAGAACTTATTGATGTGGACTGAATTCTGTAATGTCTTACTTAAAAGGAGCTATGGGATCAGGAATAATTAAAGGTAATTTGGGAGGGAAGTATGCCGAAAAAAAGCTATAGTATTCAGGAAATTCTCGATATTTTGCCGCACCGTTACCCTTTTCTACTTGTTGATCGAATTATTTCGCTGGAAAAGGATTTTGTTGTAGGAATTAAGAACGTAACAATCAATGAGCCATTCTTCTCAGGTCACTTTCCCGGCGATCCGGTAATGCCCGGGGTACTTATTATTGAATCAATGGCGCAAATTGGAGGTTTCCTTTTGCTCAGTAGAATGAATACGAAGGATAAACTGCTCTATTTCATGAGCATAGATAAAGTAAAGTTCAGAAAACCGGTTCGGCCGGGGGACCAATTGCGTTGCGAGCTTGCACTGAAGCGTTTCAGAGAGAAGCTATGCATTATCGAGGGGAGAGCATTTGTAGATGATGAACTCGTTGCAGAAGGGAAATTTACAGCTGTTATTGTGGAAAAAGGGAAGGGACCCGCATGAGCACTATTGCAAAATCAGCGGTTATTGATTCGGGCGTAAAAATTGGTGAAAATGTTACCATTGGTCATTACTCCATTATAGAACAAGATGTCGTTATTGGTACGGGAACAGTAGTGGAGGATCAGGTACTCCTTAAGGCTGGTACAAAAATTGGCGAGAACAACAAGATTTGCCATGCTGCGCTCATAGGAGGTGATCCACAGGATATTAAATTCGCTGGTTGCAAAAGTGGTGTTGAAATTGGTGACAATAATATTATTCGCGAATTTGTTACGGTACACCGGGCAACGGAAAAAGATTCAAATACAAGAATTGAATCGAATTGTTATATTATGGCATATGTTCATATTGCACATGATTGCCAGATAGGAAACAATGTGATTATTGCGAATGCAACACAGATGGGTGGTTTTGTGATCATTGAGGATTTCGCTTTTCTGAGTGCTTTAGTACCGATACACCAGTTTTGCAGGATCGGTAGGTATTCAATTGTAGGGGGAGGATTCAGGGTTGTTAATGATGTGATTCCGTATGCCCTTGCAGGGGGTGATCCACTCAAGATACATGGTCTCAATAGCATAGGGTTACGTAGAAATAACTTTAAGAAAGAAGCGATAACTGCATTAAAAAAGGCAGTTAGGATTATACTCGATAAAGGATTAAATACAAAACAGGCTATTGAGAAGATACAGAGCGAATTGCCTCAAACAGATGAGATAAAGCATCTGCTGCGGTTTATTGCTGAAAGTAAAAGAGGGATTGTCAGAGGCTAACAAATTGATTATTCGTTTAAAGCGATTTTTCTGGAAACATGAGTTCTTAAGATTGTTGATAGTTATAATATGTATATGGATTGTTGGGGCATTGTTGTTGTGGATGTTTGAGCATAGAGGTAATCCAGACGAGTTCGGAAACGTGCCAAAATGTTTCTGGAATATTGCAGTTTATTTATTCAGTGGACTCGACAGCGGTCAACCGGAATCGCTTGCAGGAAAAATAACAGCAACGATAATACTGATACTCAGCCTTGGTGTTGTCGGTGTCTTTACGGGAACTGTTGCCTCAATTTTTGTTGAGAAACGAATAGGAGGGAAGAGATTTATGCCAGCTAAAAACATCAAAGACCATATTGTCATATGTAACTGGAATGAAAAGGGCGTGAGTATTATTGGGGAACTGAGAGCTAAAGCGCTGAAAATAAAAAGACCCATTGTAATCATTTCAAGTGAAATACCGGAGGAAACGCTCTCGGAGCTTGAGGAATTCAAATATGTTTACCTCATAAAGGCAGATCCAACAAGTGAAGTGACTTTGAATCATGCAAATGTACGGAAATGCTTCTCTTGTATTATCCTCTCACAAAAGAGTGCTGGCGAGCATGCGGATGCTCAGTCAATCCTTGTTGCATTGACCATTAAACAATTATGCATTGAAGCTGATTGTGCAAAAATACACGTTGTAACGGAAGCTGTTGCACGCAAGAATTTCGAGCATCTTCGAAAGGCTGGTTGTGATGAAATTGTTTCAGCAGGAGAATTTGCACTCAGAATTATTTCGCAATCGGCACTTACGCCGGGATTGAGCACGGTATATACGAATCTTGTAACAGTGAGTGAGGAGACAAATGAAATTTACCAACTACCTGTTCCTCCAAATTACTATGGAAAAACGTTTGAAGAATTAGGAGCTGATATTCTTTCGAAGAGACTGGGAAAAAACCCATCAATTCTGATTGGTGTGAAGCATAAAGGAAAAATAGTGCTTAATCCAAGGAAAGAGCATTTCCAGACCTTTGCAGAAGGTGATAAAATTTTCCTTATTTCCTTTAGTCGTCCTCAATTATCATTTCTATCTTAGAAATAGTAATGCAATCGTACATTGTTTTTCTCATCATTATCAGTTTTTCACCGCTCTGTCTTCTGCCTTGAATTGCCACCGGTAACTTATAATTTGTATTTCATCCGCGTACCATCATCTCTTAGTATAACTTTTCACTTGACATGCCATGAAAATCAAGTTACTATTTAATTGAAGTTATTTGATTGAATGACTTACATGAGTTTGCGAGGGTGGCGGAAATGGAAGACGCGCTGGATTTAGGATCCAGTCCTGCTTAGGGGTGGGGGTTCAATTCCCCCCTCTCGCACAATTAACGGCGGTAAGGAGTTGGCAGAGAACGGAAAATGGGGGAGACAGTAAACAGCGGACAGCAAACAGCGAGCAGATAAAAAGGTCGATAAATGGAAGTGAAGATAGAGAAACCGAAATCTTACATTCGGGAAGTTCATGTATCACTGCCCTATAGTAACCTTGAGCAGGAGAGATCAAAGATTGCTCAGGAGTATAAAAACAGCGCTGCAGTTCCAGGTTTTAGAAAAGGAAAAGCGCCTGTTTCAATAATTCTCAATACGTTTGCAAAGGAAATAGAGAATGAAGCAAAGGATAAAGTGGTGAAACGGGCTTTTATCCAGATTTTGAAAGAGAACAATCTCAATCCTATTACCTATGCAGAAATAGAGAATATTCAGGCATCAAAAGATACAGGAAATATCAGTTTTCGTGCGCGTTTCCAGATTATCCCCCCCTTCAAGCTCAAACTTGAGGGTATTAGAACAACGTATAAGACAAGGAAAGTAAGTGGAACTGATGTGAAACGTGTGCTTTTAGACCTTCTGAAGAAGTACAGCACATTAAAACCAGCATCCGGTCCTTCAAAAACTGGAGATTTCATTGAGTTTGATTATATTGCTTTCAATAAGCAGGGAAATGAAATAGATGCTATTCAGGGAATGACTGTTGAACTTGAAAAGAAAAAAAAGGGTTCTTTGCATTCACTCCTGGACGGTGTAAATGGAAGTCAGCATATAAAGGGCGAGATCGAGTATCCACAGGAATTCCCCGTTGATGAACTTCATGGTCAATCCATTGTGATTGAGATATCTGTAAGGGAAGTAAAAGAAAGAATTACTCCCAAACTTGATGATGATTTTGCAAAAACAGTTGGATTCGATTCATTAATGGAATTAAAGGAGTCAATTGAGCAGCAGTTGTCGAAAGAGCAGAATGACAAAGCGCGGAATTTAGCAAAACAGAAACTATTGGATACATTAATAAAAGAGAACGATTTTGAGGTACCCGATGCACTGGTTGAATTCTATTTTAGACAGCAACAGGAAATTGCCGGAAAGACGAAGGGGATTGATAAAGGAGTGTTGCGAAAATTAGCAGAACGAAGAGCACGCATAAATATTTTGCTGGATAGAATTGCAGAGAAAGAAACAATGGAGGTACCTGAAAAAGAGATCAATGATTTTATAGAAAAAGAAGCGTACCGTCAGGGAGTTGAAAAGCAGAAACTACGAGCGTATCTTGAACAATCAGGGGGAATTGATGAAATTACCACCATGCTCAGAAGAGAGAAGGTTTTTGATTTCATTCTCATCAGGTACCTCGTAAAAGGGTAGGAGGAGAAGATGCCATTAATACCAATGGTAATAGAGCAAACGGGAAGAACAGAACGGGCTTATGACATTTATTCCAGGTTACTTAAAGAACGTATTGTGTTTATAGGCTCTGTCATAGATGATGATGTGGCAAACCTTGTTATTGCGCAATTGCTGTTTCTTGAAGCAGAAGACAAGGACAAGGATATCAGTATTTACATAAACTCCGGCGGGGGAATCGTTTCAGCCGGTCTTGCAATTTACGATACCATACAGTACATTAAGCCGGATGTGACAACATTTTGCATGGGTATGGCAGCGAGCATGGCTGCAATTCTTCTGTCATCGGGCAAAAAATCGAAACGGTTTATGCTCCCTCATTCTCGTGTTCTTATCCACCAACCAATGGGCGGTGTTCAGGGTCAGGCGATCGATATTGAAATTCATGCAAAGGAAATCATGAAAATGAAGAGAGAACTAAATAATATACTGGCGCATCATACCGGGCAAGCTGTAGAAAAGATAGAAAAGGATTCTGACAGGAACTTCTGGATGTCAGCAGAGGTGGCGAAAGAGTATGGAGTTGTGGATGCGGTTATTAAAACCAAAGAAGATATTGCAGCTGCAGGGAAAAAATAGAGCAGAAAAGGGAATTTTTTAAGATTCAAATGGTAGATAATAATGCGAGGATCGAGCTAAGTGACGGCGAGCTCATAGAAAGAGCCAAAAAGGGAGATGAAAAAGCGTTTGAACTGCTCGTCAAAAAATATCAAAAGGGGATTTACAGATTGACCTATAGGATGACAAATGACCATTTTACTGCTGATGAACTTGCTATGGATACGTTTATACGTGCTTATAAAGCATTAGATCGATTCAAAGAAGGTGCAAATTTCTTCAACTGGATATATACCATAGGAATGAGATTAAGCTTGAATTTTCTGAAGAAAGAGAAGAGAAAATTGAATATTGATCCAGAACTGGTGAATGCGATGTCTCATAGACAAACGCATGAGGATGGACTTCTTGATAGGGTAATCGCAAAAGAAACAACCATGCGGATACGTGAAGCTATTCAAAGATTGCCTGAGAAACTTAGAATGGTGCTCCTGTTGAGGGTTGATGAGGAGTTGTCATATGAGGAAATCGCGACGGTGCTTCATATACCGTCTGGAACGGTTATGTCAAGACTAAACAGGGCACGGGATAGATTAAAAAAGAGCATGGGGAGCTATTTAGAACCATGAAAATGAGCCATAGGAAAATAAAACAATTGCTTGGTGCTTACCTTGATGGGGAATTGCGGGGGAAAGAAAAGGCTGTTATGGAGGAGCACCTGAAGGGCTGCGTCGAGTGTTCCGAGGAATTGAGAACCCTCCAGATTCTTAACAGGAAGATAAAAGAAGAAAAAATACGATTTCCCGCAGATGCTTACTGGGATACTTTCCCAAAGCGAGTAATGGAACGGTTTCATGAAGAAAAACCGAAAAAACTCTTTTCAATATGGGTTCCACGATTGAAGTGGGAATTGGCAGGCGGTATCATTTTACTATTGCTTACATTTATTGTGTCGAAACAGGTGGTGAAATTTGGGGCACCAGAAAAAGATTATATTTTTAAAGTTGATGAATACCGTGGTGTTTCTCCAGCTGAAGAAGAGTTCATTACAAAGGATAGCGATGAAGTATTAAGAGCGCCTGCTGCTGCAACCGAATCAATTGACAAAAAGCCCGGAGGGAGAATAATAGCAAAAGGAAAAAAGGAAGGAGAACCACCAACCCCGGTATCATTACCCAAGACAGTGGCAGATGTAGTAAAGAAAAAATCAACAGTATTTACTGGTGAAGAATCTGGAAAATCAGGGCTTGGTATTTCAAAATCAGGAGAGATTGCTGGAGGTTTGGCATCAGACGGACTCTACGAAGAAGAAGCGGCAACGAATAACCAGGCAGTTGTTGCACCAGAAGCAAAAAAGGAGGCAATTGAAAAGGAAAAGGGAGTTGATGTTGTTGAAGGATTAAATGAGATGGATGATGAGTTACGGTTTGCTCAGGTTGCTGAAAGATCCCGTGCTGTGCGGAGGGATTTATTGAGAGTACTGTATGTTGAAGCAGAAAGAACAAGACGAAGAGTAGATATAGAAAGAGCCCTCAAAGAAATTGAATTCTACAGCGATTCATATCCTGAAAATTTCAGAGATACGCTGATCATATTGAGTGATTCCTTGCAAATGATGATTGAGGAGGTTGAAAGAAAGGAAAAAGAATCGCAGAAAACTGAATAGTGATAGAATAATTACGAACATTTAACCTAAAAATAAGCTGCGCGGATATTGCAGCAATCAATTTTAGAAAATTCAGGAGAAGAATTAAGTATGTTTAGAATACTCTTTCATATTGGTTCACTGGAAATCCATACCTACGGTGTAATGCAAGCCATGGCATTTTTTGTTGCCATTTTTGTTGGTGTCAGAAGGGCCAGAAAGGTGGGCATTGATCCAAATGTAATCTTTGACCTCGCAATATGGGTACTCATCTCGGTTGTAATCGGTGCACGCATTTGGTATGTTGTAGAACACTTTGCTGAATACAGCGAGAATCCTTTTGACATTCTCAAAATATGGCAGGGAGGGCTCGTATTCTATGGAGGGTTTATTGGTGGTTTTGTAGGTTCATTGCTCTTTTTAAAAATAAGAAAGATGAATTTTACCAAACTTGGTGATGTGGTTGCACCAGCAATGCCACTGGGAATTGCAATAGGTCGAATCGGCTGTTTTCTAAATGGTTGTTGTTATGGAAGGATTTCTGAAACATGCGGAATTCCATTTCCCGTAAAGGATTTACCACCTGCATATGCAGATCAGCTCAGACATAATCTCATTAAGCCAGGTGCTGTGGAATCGCTGCCCGTTATCCCCACGCAGCTCTATGCAATGCTTGATAATCTGGTGATCTTTGGCATCCTTATGTTTCTATCAAGAAAGAAGCCTTTCGGTGGATTTCTCATATGGCTCTTCTTTGGACTCTATGGGCTACAGCGGTTCTTTATCGATTTTTTCAGATATTACGAGGGTGCAGCAAAGGCTTTCAAATTTTTAACCCTTTCCCAGATTACAAGCATTTTTATAGTTATCCTCTCTGCTTTTGCCCTTTTGGTATTGTATCGGCAGAACAAGAGGAGACCAGAAAAAGCAAAGAGTTGAATGATTCTTGACTTCCCGGTTCATACCATTGTTTATGAATGACAAACTATTTCCATTTGGTAACATTTTAATGTACTACAATGAATTTGAACAGCGACGGGAAAAGAGAGGTGAATGTCTCTTATCGTCTATTAAAAACGCGCGGCTGGTGTCAACTTTGTTAAGGCTTTTGGTTGATTTGAAAAAGGTGGATGTTCTTGAACTCGTTGGGAATTTGCCCGAATTACTGCGGGTTTCAAAAAAGGGAATTCGAAAGGCTCAGGGAATCGATTATCTGCTGATCAAAGCACTTTTTTTGCGTTCGCTGGCTGTTAGCTACTTTTATCTTAGTAAATTTGAGGATGCTCTGGGGATTTTCAAAATCCTGCTGGATATCTCAATAAAGCTTGAGAACAAAAAAATGGAACTAACAGCTTTGGGTAATACTGGAGGCGTTTATCTTTTTAGCGGAAAACATGAATTGTCTTTGGAATACTTTCAGAAGTCTATTGATTTATCGCTTGAGATGAAGGACGAAAAAAACCTTTCAATTGTATATGAGAAAATGGGTATGTTAAATTCAACTCTTGGAAATTTTAAGGATTCATTAAAATACTATGAAATGGCATTGGAAATTGCAGAACGAACAGGGAACAGAAGGGGTGAAGCGATACTCTATGGAAATATAGGTAATCTTTTTTATTACAATAAAATGTTTGAAGATGCTTTTAGATATTTTAAGAAAGGAATTGATATTGCAAACGCTGTCCAGGATGTCTGGACTGAGTGTTTATGGGAAGCAAACTACGGTGCGTTATTAGCCCATATAGGTGAGGAGAAAAAAGCGATCTCCTCTATGGTGAAATCGCTGAAGATAACAAAAAAACTGAAAGTAGCAATAAGTGAAAAAATTTGTCTTCATGGGTTGAGTGGGGTTTTTGTGATGCTCAAGCAGTATGGAACTGCAACGGAATATGCGAAAATGGGTTTGCAACTGAGTGATGAAACAGATGACAACAAATACAGGATAATTTTTTTGATACTTCTCGGTATAATTGCATTTCGATTAAAGCAGAGGGACAGGGCATCCCGATTTCTACGGAAATCAAAAAAGATTGCCATTGAAAGCGGACGGGATTCAGCAGCAGTAAAAGCAGACCTTTACCTGATGCGAATAGAACTGGTAAGGAAAAAGAGTATGACAGTTCTTGGAAAAATTGATTCAATAATTCAATTGATCAAGAATAATGAAGAAGAAGACCTCATTGTTGAGTCACTTATTGAACTTGGCAGAAGTCAGAAGGAGATGGGTATGGAAGAAAAAGCAAAGAAGACCTTCAAGGAAGCACAATCGGTGATTGAAAAGACGAAATTATTCAAATACTCAAAGGTTATTGAGAAAGAAACGCGGACTGTTTTGTAATAATTCTAACGCCCACATATCCATCCACTTCCAAGAACAATGTCATTCTTGTAAAAAACCGCTAATTGTCCCGGAGTGATTGCCATTTGCGGCTCAAAGAATCGTGCAATAATTCTTGCACCATGTATTTCAATTTTTGCTTGCACTGGATTATGCTGTGATCGTATCTTTGCAAAAACATTTTCTGGTATTTTTTCAGGATCAACGAACCAATTCAATTTCTCAACATGGCATTTATTTTTATATGTATCAATTTCTTCGCCAACCGTTATTGTATTATCTTTCGTATTAATGGCTGTCACAAAAAGCGGAATATTGCTGTTAACCTGTATTCCCTTTCTCTGTCCAATGGTATAAAAGAAAATGCCCTTGTGCTTTCCAATTATTCTTCCACGCCTGTCGATGATGCTTCCAGGTTTTCCCAATCCTGATAGTTTGTTTAAGAGGAATGCCCTATAATCGTTTTCCCTGATAAAGCAAACTTCCTGGCTCTCTTGCTTTTGATAAAATGGCAATTGAGACTGCTGAGCCATCTTTGTTACTTCCCTTTTTGTGTACATTCCAACCGGAAATAAAACAGTTTTCAACCAGTCTTGCTTCAACCGGGCAAGGAAGTATGATTGATCTTTTTTGGATTCCTTTCCTTTCGTCAAAACATAATCGCCATCCTTTTTTTGAATTTGTGCATAATGTCCGGTTGCAACAAATGCAGCGCTCAATTCTTGTGCTTTATCAAATAATGTCCTAAACTTGACTTTTCGATTGCAGACAACGCAGGGGTTAGGTGTCCTTCCATTTTTGTAATCATCTGCAAAGTAATCTATGACTTTGCTATGAAATAATTCTGTTACATCAATTGTATAATGCTCAATTTTAAGTTTCTGGGCGACCTTCCGTGCATCGCAAACATCATCTTCTGAACAGCATCGAGATGCTTCAGAAAAGCGAAGGGTGATTCCTATGACTTCATATCCCTGTTTTTGCAGCATGTAGGCTGAAACGGAGCTATCAAGTCCACCACTCATGCCGAGAACAACGCGGTTTCTCATAACCATAGAATTAACATATTAATATCTTCTCTGTCAAGAATTATAAGGAAGAATTGTATAATTGGGTTATTAAGTCATTAAGTTATGAGATTGGTTCGGTATTCAATATGAAAGATTATTCGCAATGAAAAACTCAGAAGAAGAACAAATCCAAGAATAATCGTTCTACAGTTTCTATTCGTTACACTTACATCCTTTTTTAGTTTCAAAAATACTACCAAAATATTCACCAAAATCAATATTATAATTTTTTGATAATGGATTTTCTCTATCCAACTGCCATTTTAACGAATTATTTAATATGTATTCACGTATACGATTTAATTCTTTCTCATTTCTAATAATGCGTTCATAATAATTGCGTTGCCAGATTGTAGCACCTGGCGTATTTCGCAATTGCTTTATTTGTTTGGTAACAGTAGATTTGAAACCACGTATAATGGAACCAATGGTTTGAGATGGTGAGCGAAATTCTTTTGTAGGGGCGTATTGCAATACGCCCCTACGGGCAATAAACAAAATCCCATGGAAATGATTGGGCATAACCACATATTCATCTAATCTAATATTGTCACGTATTTGTGCAGTTTTTAACCATTCATTCTCAATAATTTGTCCAAATTCATTGATTAGCATTTCATCATTAATGCAATTCCCGAATACGCATTCTCGTTTGTATGAGCAAATTGTAACAAAATATGCACCTGGTTTAGAATAATCATAGGCTTTTAGCCTAATGGAACGTCTGTGATGTTCAATCATTATTAATCTTGTTTTGTAGGGGCGTATCGCAATACGCCTTTTGTAGGGGCGTATTGCAATACGCCCCTACTTATTTTCATATTTCTCATATTTTAGGTTTGCAAGGACGGAATTGAAATCGTTAAAGATAATTTTCTCAGGTTTCATTGGTGACGGTATTGAGAATTCATTAAAAGGTTTATCAATAGTAAATCTCAGGCGTGCAAATTGGTCACCTTTAAACTTAAGTGTTATCGGAACATACATCTTAAAATCATCTGGAACGTCTTCCTGCTTAACCCGGAGCTTGATGATAAATTTCCCATCGGGCTGTTCAAATGTGCGGTATGACACGCGATATGTTGGAATATCAGTTCCATAGATCCATTGCTCGAAGAACCAATCCATATCCTGTCCCACATGTTTTTCAACCATTCGTTTAAAATCCTCTGTGGAAGCATCTTTTCCTTTATAAGTCTTAAAGAAATCCCGCATCATATTTTTGAATTTGTCTTCATCCATCGTCCTTAAATCGATAAGCATATTGCGCAGCATATGTAAAACATATGCCCCTTTCTTATATATAATAAGCGAATAATCCCCTTCTGTCTCGGATGAAATTGTTCGGTAACCCAAGCAGATCGGACCCGCTTCGGCACCACTGCCCAGAATATATTTTCGATTCATAGTGATTTCATTTCTCCATTCATCGAGTATTTGAAAAAATCGTTTAGCATCTTTTTTAATCCACTGCATATACCATAAACCAGCATATTGTGCAAATCCTTCTGCTAACCACATATCATGATATGTCTTACATCCGACACTATTGCCCCACCATTGGTGAGCTACTTCATGAGCTCGAAGCATCTCTGAATTTCCCCATTTATCTGTTGTTTGAAAATTAGCCCAGGAAAGATGAAGGAGTCCGGGAAAACTTATTCCACCTGGAAAAGGAGATTCTGTTACATATAATCTTTCGTAAGGAAAGGGTCCGAACAGAGTGTTAAATAACTGGATGCTATTAGCAATATCTGCTCCAACCTGTTTCTCCATGTTTTTACCGGAAGCTATTCCATGTTCTTTTAATAAATAGAGCGCAAGTTCCCTATGTCCAACATCTGACATTAAAACAGTAATAGGTGGTGCACCTTCGATATTGATGTTATAGGTTTTGAAAGGTCCAAGGTTAAATGATGCGAACAATACCGGAGTTTCCTGCAACCATGTTGTCGTTATATATTTCCCCTCCTTCTTATCTTCGATTTTCTTTCCTATGCAAACAAATTCGTATTGCTCAGGGGTCTTAAAAGTAAGGTCAAAGGTAGCCCTATTGCTCCGGGCATAACGTGGATACCATGTGACAGCGGATTTAATGTAAAAATTCCCAAAGAATCGTTCTAAAACATCGCCGTGATATGATACTGAGATAGTTTCGCGATCACCCTTGTTCAGTGGTTTATCAAAAAAAATAATTAACTCTCCAGAATCATCTTCTTTTATGAATGAAAGTGTGGAGCCTTTGCTATCACAAATCTCATCAATCTTCAATTTTGGTGCAAGTCCGAAATTCATCATAACAAGCTGGTCTGTGTTTACATCGATAGTTACGTTTGATGTTGCTGAGAAGTCTCCATTTGATTCGATTGTTACCGTAATTTTATAATGATTTGGAACAGCAAAATAGGTCCTTCCATTATTAGCATCGGATGGTTTCTCGTAATCCTCTTTTTCGTGAAATTGGTTGACTGTCTCTCTGATATAGTTCAGCCGTGAAAACCGTTTCTCAAAATAAATCTCTTCTCGATTGAAGGGTGCATAGATAAAGAAAACAGGATCTTTATTTCTCTCACTTATGTGTGCGTAGAAGTAACCATTTTTAGGATTCCTGTCAAGGCTAAAAAGAATATTATAAATTATATCTTCATTTCGTTTTTCGAAGATATAATTTTGACAATAATCAATTTCGTTGCTTATTCTTTCAGGAATAGAGGATGAACGGAAAGTAATATGTTTCTTAAGTTCGGAAAAGGTCGTATCAGCGAAACGCAAGAACAAGATATTAAACGTTTGTTCAAATGTTTCTTCTTTGTAAAACCTTGCTAATTGCTCCCTTTCAATCTTTGTTGGTGGCGTAAAAGAAAAAGTTCCGTCACCTATAAAAATTGCTCCCGTAACATGAGTAGTTTCCGAAATAGAGACTGGCTTAAAGAAATAGATAGTTCCCTTTTCAAGATGAAATGTAGCCACATCGCGTTGAAAGGTGATATTTTCGACATCTGCAATCTTTGTCGCGTCAATGTTCGGTTGTCTTAATTCATTATACAATGCAACCATCTCAGTGTTGATGGCATAAGTGGAAGAAACATTGCCAAGAAGAGTAAAACAGAAGAAAAAAATCACAATACATTCCTTCATTATTTCCACCTCCCCATTTTATGTGTTTTATTTCCAATAGCATATGCATAAAGTAATGTCAAGAATTAATTAGAATATTTGAATTAATAAGAGGGACGACTTAGTAGGGCAAGCTCTGCTACTCCAGAGGGAGTAGCGAAACTTGTTTCGCGCAAAAGAAAACGCAGAGTAAGCCCTCTTACTCCACAAGAGTTTATTCTGTATTTTCTATTAATTAAAAAGCGGACACATTTGTGCCCGCTTTTTTTGTTACTTCTTCATCTGTTTAGAACGATGTTGTGACAAGATAAGGGAAGAGCCATGCATTGGCATCGTAAGGCGCAACATCATCATCAAGTGTCTGCTTATCAAGCATATCAAAAGCGCAGTGATGAACAACATCCATTGCCCCTTGAGTACTTGCCGGGGCAAACCAGACACCCGTGAAAACGCCATTTCCGATATGAGTGAAGTGGTGGCGATGGTGTTCAATACGCCTTCTCCATGAGTGCAGAAAGACATAATCATGGTCAATGTCTTCACTGTTTGTATACACCGTAAGGGAACATTCCTCCTCAGGAGAGAGCACAACGACATCTTCTCGTGCGAACAGTGCAAAGGGATCGCTGAAAAGGGTGTCAGGATAACTCACGCAATTGAGTCGAACGCTGTCTATCTGTACGGTATTGCCTTCTGAAATAATTTCAGCGCCCGATACTTTTTCTAATCTCCATCCCCTTCTGCGTTGAGGATCTTCATGGGGCTGATAGTGTCTTCGAAATATTGCATACCGTGTTCCAAAATCCGTATAGTCCTTTGTGTATTCAATAATGGTATCCGGTGGGAATGTGTCGGAAGCAAAAAGATGAAAAGTTCCATCGAATTCTCCGGTCCAGGTAATGAATGCTGAATCACCAACTATGTCGATATCGATATGGATGGTTGGTTCTGGACCAAGCTCTCTGTACCAGAAATAATGTATGACAGGGGTGAGGATGCCAAGTTTTCCTCCGGTTGTATCTTCATCTCCATAATGACCCTCGGAATTAAAGTACCGTGGATTTTCTTCTATGAGCCATTCGATGGCTTCGGTATCATTTTGCGGTTCTGGCTCGGTTGTCTTGCTGCATCCAGCAATAAGCAATCCGAAGATGATGATGAGAAGACATGTTGCTTTGAATGCATTTTTCATGTGAACCTCCTTTCTTTGTTTTGTTAGACAGAAAACAAGGCGTTTGGTTTAAAACCTTTTTTCAGGTGGTGGTCCCCGTTCCTTTTCTTTCCGCAATTCTTTTATAATTTTTCGTATCTCCTCCTCGAACCGTTCCTGGAATATGAGTAATTTTGCCTGTTGCTTAATGGTAAGGACTGACAACATCTCTTCCTGCAATTGCTCTTCTTTTTCCTTTGCATCCTTATCAAATTTAAGGACCTTATCAATGGTCTGCTTGATGCTCTTGTCCGATTTTTCCTGTTCCAACTGTTTATGCAATTTGCCAAGAAGTTTTCTTCTTTCCCTGAATGATTCTCTTTTATGTTTCTCAATTTTTTTCAATTTTGGAAAGAATGCAATAGTTTGTTCCTCATCAAGATCGAGGAATTCCACTATTTTCAATATTTTGATCACCTCAAGCATTTTGTGGGGTTTATCATCATCCAGAAGAGGCTTATCATGTTTCTGGGCAAAGAGTGTTATTGAAAAAAGAAGGACTGCAAGGAAAGCAAAACAATACTTTTTCATCTTTAACCTCCGTTAAATTCGATTGCTTCCAATCTTTCAACAAGATGGTTCAATTCTTCATCAGTTAATGCATCAACAAGAGCTGCCAGTTCAGTGTTCCTTATCCACGCTTCATCTGCTGCTTCCTTTATATCTGTGATGATAGTATCCTTTTCAGTGAGTGATTGAACCAGATAGCTATTAACTGCCGCATCATTTTCGTAGATAAAGCGATCCGGATTGAAAAATACTCTATAGTAATCAGGTTTTTGTTGATTGCGGATTCCAATGATAGAAATGATTAAGATAAGAATAATGGTGAATCCAGAGCTAAGGCTATACGTCCACATTCTTTTTCTTCGCGCTGAAAGCGTTCTCTCCTGAACCCGTTCCATTATGAGTGGAAAGAGTGCCTGTTTCTTTACTTTACTAAGATGGGGAATAGAATCCAATTTCATAATCAAAAGAGTAGCCTTGATTTTTTCAAGCTGCTCGGTACACGCTTTGCACGTATTAAGATGATCGTTTATTGTCATTTCTTCTGAGTGGGAAAGATTCCCCTCAGCATAATCGATCAAATATTTCGACCACTTTTCACAGTTCATAGACATTCCTCCTGAAATTTCATACATATTTTGGTAAATAGTTTCTGATTCATATCCTTGTATTGTTTTCCGTTTTTGGCAGTACAAGATCCCTCAATTCATAACTCAATTTTTCGACAGCAAAATGATAGAGCGCCTTTGCGGTGCCTTCCCTACATTTGAGGAATTTCGAGACCTCTTTGTATGGCATATTCTCATAGAATCTGAGCGAAAAGACAGCTTTTTGTCTCGGTGGCAATTGTTGAATGGCATTTTCAATTCTACGGGATAATTCACTTCTTTCCACTTCTTCTTGAGGGTTACTCTTTGATGCCATTCGGGGGTCGAGCGAAATGGTTGGTTTTGCCTTTTTTACACGGTTTATTGATAGATTGTAAGCTATCCTCACGAGCCAGGTGTAAAGAGATGATTTGCCTTTGAATGTTCTTCGTTTTGTATAAGCTCTTACAAAAGTCTCCTGTACAATATCTTCGGCATCGTCGACATTTCTGACAATTCTCATAATAATATAGTATAATCTTTCACCATATGCATCCACAATTTCCCGGAAAAGATCCTCATCGCCTGATTTGAATTTCTGAATATTAATCTCTTCCATTCTTTATTATTTTGACAGAAAATGAGCCGAAAGGTTTAATTTTATTTTAATCCTTTTATTCGCCTGATAGTTAATTCAAGCAGGAATATAATTGAAATAAGAAGAAGGATAATGAGAGCATTTGAAAAATGGAGTTTTTTTCTTATGATAACAATATGTGGTTTCAGAATGGTCGATGAAAGTTGCTCTTCCGAGCTGAAGGACCTGCCATTGCTTGCCCGGGCAATATTATCAAGCAGTAAATGGTCCGGCTCAGTATCCAGGTTTTCTATTTCCTGTGATGTTATTTCAATGGTAATGGATTCTCTCTTTTTTATATCTTCAGGAAAGGTAACTTCTGCGTGTATCCGGTAAATTCCCGGGGAAAGCATTGCAATTGTTTTCTCATAGTTGCCATTACCAACATCCTTCATTAAAAATTGATTAATGTCTTCATCACCTTTTTCAAAACGCAAAATAATTGTCCCGCCTTCAGTTGGTTTCATCATTTCATCGTACAGAGCAGCTGAGATTGTGATCGGCTCGCCCCAGAGGAGTTTTGTTTTTTCAGCAAAAAGCACGAGTCTTTCTTCTTCTTTTCTGGCTGCAAGCCATTTCAATATATTGTTCATTATTTCATCGTACAGATCAAAGGATTGCTGCGTGCCAAGGGGGAGCATTTTCCAATACCAGATGTTTTCTGCAGTAAAGGCAGCAATTTTACCCTTGCCGTAAGTAAGGCTTCCGAAGAGAGGTCCATTGTATGAGGATTTTGTTTCAGTTTCAAGATAGACTTTTGTAGCAGGTTTTACCATCTTTATCCTCAAAGGGTTTGAAAGCGGTGGAAAGGATGAGGGAGATATGCCCCTAATAATAAAAAGGGGAGAGGTATGTCCCGTTTGGGTGAGCTGCGGTACAAAATCACCGGAGAGTGGAGGAGTCGATGTTACAAAGGGGTACGCAGTGCGAAATATCGAAAAATTCGGGAGCATATTTCCAATGATGAGTACTCCCAGACCTTTTTTTTCAACTGCTGTCAATATGTTGGCGAATAAACTTTGCTGGATTTTCTCGGGATTAATCAAAATGAGCACATCTGAATCAAGTATTACTTTGTGGTTGAGATTTCCCTTGTATTCATTTCCGTGCTTAATAAGATATTGATTCTTTCCGATTCGGGCGAAGCAGAAAGTTTCAATATCATTTTGTGACAGTAGAAAATCCTTAAAAAAGCGATAATCCCAGTTCAAATGATACGTGAGCAAAACAACTTTCTTTCTCTTTTCAAGGACCTTTACAGTAATATTTTTTTTGTTATCTTCCGAATTGGACTCATCTTTGAATGTTTGCACTCGAACTTCATAATTTTGCAAACCACGCTGTTGAGGTACAAATGACAATTGAATAGGAGAATCAACACCGGCGCCTAAAACAGCTATTTTCTTTGTATCAAGTATTTGTCCTTTTTTCATGATCTGGACAGTAACATTTGTTCGCTCAGGACCGCTATTGCTTACCAGAGCAGTAATTGGAACGGTATCTCCCTTATACACGATGGGATTTACGCGTACACTTGAAAGTGTGATATTATTTTTCTCTTCTTTTTTTCCAACCTTTATGCAGAACACAGGAAAGGGCAGTTTTTCAGCAGTTTCTACCGGATCTTCCATTCCCGTGTTTCTTCCATCGCTGATAAGAAAGAGCGCCGATGGTTGTTTTTCTTCAAAGTGCAAGGATTGCTTGAGAACAGTCCCGAGCATGGTGGTTCCTCTATTGATTTTTGTTGAGTCTTCAGGTCTGTAAATCTTATCAGAAAAAGGATAGACCTCACTGGTTGCTTGATTCTTGAGGAAGGGGAGGAGCTTGTCTGTGATAATCCGCTTTGCCTGGGATGTCCGGGAAGTTCCATCACTCTCTATTTGCATACTTCCCGAAGCATCAAGCAGGACAAGCACCGATGGTTTCTCACTTCTTGAGAAGCGCGATTCAATTATGAGTGAGAAAAGGGCAGAGAAGACGAAAAAGAAGAGCAGTGTTCGTAGAGCAATAAATACAATAAGCCAGGTTTTGCTTATATCTCCGCGCAATTTTCTGTAGGAAAAAACAGAAAGTGTTGCAGATGCGATGAGTAATACAATGTAAAGGGGGACATAAATGGGTACTATATGAAAAGAGAATGGCATTGTGTTTTTTGGTTTACGTACTCCTTATTCAAAATACTGGCTTATCATTTGAGGGAAAAATATCACATTGATTTTGCAAAGTCAAGCATAAAGCCGTTCGTGATAAATATACAAATCGATTTCGCAGAAGGAGAAAACGGTTGACAATAGGAGCGTGAATGAAGTATTATGAAAGAATGTATAAACATTATCAAGGCAAAACTGTTTCCGGGGCTGAATCATTTTCAACCCCATTGATTATTGGTAAAAAGATACTTTTCATTTTTCTAACATTAAAAGGTCACAACACAATCATTAGCAAAGAGGTATAATATGAAAGTCGGTGTTTACGTTGATGTGGTAAACCTTGCAATGAATGGCGGATTCGGCATGCGATACGAAGTATTGCGAGCATTCGCGTGTCGGGGAACGGGGGAGGCTGTCCGCCTTAATGCATATGTTAGCTATGATGCTGCAAGAGCTCAAAAGGATACTGACTACAAGTTAAAGCAATTCAGATTTCACTCAGCTCTTCGCGATATTGGTTACAAGGTGATCCAGAAAGAAACAAAATGGTTCACTGACGAAACAGGTGCACGATTTGGTAAGGCAAATGTCGATTTGGAATTGGCAGTAGATGCTCTTTTGCAATCTACAACACTTGATCGCGTTATTCTTGCAACAGGTGATGGTGACTTTGTTGAGGTTGTCAAGGCATTACAGAATAAGGGGTGCCGTGTAGAGGTTACCGCATTCGACAACGTCTCAGCAGACCTTCGAAGAGAAGCAGATCTTTATATTTCCGGATACCTCATCCCCGGCCTGCTTCCGATAATCAGAGATGGTATTTCGCAGAAGTGGGGTGAAATTGGCGGATGTGCTCGGGGTGTATTCTACTCACATGATTCGGCAAAGAGGTTCGGATGGATTAGATATCTATACGCTATTGATGCGCAATTGTGGCGAACTGACACCAGAGAGTCTGAATCACCATATCGAACGCTTTTTTGTCACGATTCGGAACTACCTGCAGGCATCGACCTGTCCGCCCTGCCTAATCGCAATGTTCTATTTGAGTTTAGAATTGTTGATGGCACTGAAAAAGGAAAAACGAAAGCAGTGGATATAACGGCAATCAATGCGCGCACATAAGCTACTATTGTCCATAATGAAAAAACTCATATTTTCCTCTACATTCATCTGTCTTCTAATGACGATTCTGTTCGCAAGAATATCGGATATTGCAGAGCTGCAGTGGATTGATCCGTATGGTCGGCAACCAGTTTCGCACATGCAATGGACGAGTGTGCATTGCTCCGATGATGTAACAGCAATTGGAACAGTGTACAGGAAGGATTTACGGGGAAGACAGAATGTGGTTGCAGTGCTGGTAAATAACGGGATTTACCAGGATATTTCAGCACAGATCGATACGTTTTCAAATGACCTTGTTGCTGCCGGATATTCGGTTCAGGTTGATACAATCAGTGGTATGTCTCATACTACGCTGCGCACTTACCTGGCGGGTATTACAGATATCGTCGGGGCTCTATTTATTGGAGAACTTCCGGTTGCATGGTTTGAAACCAATGGTTTTGGAAACTGGGAAGAATTTCCACATGATCTGTATTTTTGTGACTTAAATGGTACATACGTTGATAGCGACAATGATGGACTCTATGATAACCATTACGGTGCTACAAGTCCTGAAATATGGGTAGGCAGGATTTATGCAAGAAATCTTACCTGGGATAGCGAAATCGGGCTTCTTAAGAATTATTTCAGAAAGAACCATGATTATCGGATAAATGGAAGTGTAATACAGGAACGGGGATTGGCATTTGTTGATGATGATTGGTCGTATTGGGGCACCTGCTATCTGAATCTTCTCTATTCCAATGTGGTTGTAGTCAATAATGATTACCAGACCACGGCACAAAACTATCGCTCCCATCTTTCTTTCGGGTATGAATGGATACATCTCTGTGCCCATTCTTCTCCCTGGGGGCATACATTTCTCTATGGTACCAGTGGTTACCGGGGAACGGTATTCAATTATGAGGTATTCACACTGGAGCCGGTCGGGTATTTCTACAATCTGTTTGCCTGCTCAGGAACCCGCTTCGTTGAGGAGAACCATTCAGCTGGTTGGTACATCTTTGTTGATCCGTACGGGCTCCTTGCGGTGGGAAGTACAAAAACGGGGAGTATGCTCTACTTCAATGATTTCTATGGTCCATTGGGGCAGCAGAATCTGTGCATTGGGGATGCATTTAAGAGCTGGTTCACGACCTGGGGTGAGTACGATTGGGATTGGTTCTAT
>CBDUQV010000012.1:0-21707 GCA_965369615.1 uncultured bacterium
CGTAGAAGCCAGAAGCCCACAAAGTATCGGTATCGTCCCTCCAACGTCTGAATCCAGTGATGTCATCCTGCGCCTTTTCATTTTGATAATCGGGACCCCATGGGCCAACATCTGCGTCAATGTATAAACCAAAATAGAAAGAACTGAGTGCTTTATTGCTGATATTGAGAATATCAAATTTATAGAAGACGAAATCCTGATTGTATGTGTAACTCCATGCATAATCGGTTTGTTCAATTCTCAATCCCATTGGTTTGTGCGAAGCAGGTGAAGCATTCGGCACAAAGTCATCGGTATACGCCATGAAATAGTCTTGCTCAGAAATTGCAGATGAATCGTAATAGGGGGAAGATTGGCGTGATGATTTTACGTAGATAGTATCAGAGTCTGCAGTTGTTGGCCAGAATTCCAGATCATGTGCCCATCCATCATGTCCGAATGAGACGAGTGTATCAGAGGTTGTGTCAGATGTTTGAATAATTGCTCCGAGCCAGAGCACCCCCTGGAATAAGTAGTCTTCATGTGAACCACCGGGAAATTCACAGGAGGGGAAATTCTTTGAATATATTTTCCAGTTCCCGCAGTTACCGAAGAAACCGAAATTAGTGGATGTTATCCAGATATTTCCCACATCATGATATTTGTACTGGATGGTTGGTTTTGTTCCTGCCTGGATGCCAATGTGTTGCTCACCAGAAGAGTCAAAGTATGCATACATTGATACTATGGTGAAAAGCAGGAAGAGGGTGATAAGTATAGGTATTTTCAAGTTCATTATTCCTCCTTGTGTATAAATCTTCATTTTGCTTTTACTGAAAATCGCTTATTTCACCTATTATATGAATATTTTGCATTTTGTCAAGTAAAAAGAGAGATAGGAAAAGTCGTATTTTCTTGACAGAAAAAGAAAATAATGATAGAAAGAATGGAAATGGAAAGGATTAACCGGGCGATGAAAAATAAAGTTCGCATATTTATCCTTATTATCCCCCTTGTTTTTTCCGGTTGCGCATATTACAACACATTCTACAATGCAAAAACTGCTTACAACAAAGCAATGAAATCCAAGGAAAATGCACCCAATAAAAAGGCACCTGTTGATTTGCTGGATAAAGTGATTGAAAAGTGCGGAAAGGTGATGAAATATCACTCGAAATCGCGCTGGGTAGATGATGCGATTACCCTTATGGGCAAGGCATATCTTGAAAAGGGCGAATATGACAAAGCGCTCAGGGAGTTTGAAGAACTCGTTATCTATTACCCTGAAAGTCCGTTTGCAGAAGAAGCTCTATATCTTATAGGGGTTACCTACCTTCAAAGGGATGATTACAGTCTTGCCATTGGTGCTTTTAATCAAATTTTGACTATGAAGAAAGGCGTGTTTGCAGATGATGCTTGCTATATGATTGTTGAATCGTACTACAAGAAAAAGGATTATGATAATCTTCTTGATCGTGCAGGGAATTTTCTTATAAATTTTCCCGGGAGCGTTTATCTTCCGAAAACTCTTCTTCTTATGGGGAATGTATACCTTGAGAGGGAGGAATATGTTGAGTCCGCAAAGATGCTCAAAAAGGCACGTGCTTCGGCGCGGAAGCGGGAGGATAAGAACAGTATTGACGAGAAGTATGCAGTGGTTCTCATTAAAATGGGTAACATTGAAGAAGGTCTTTCAATCCTGAAGGACCTCTCTGAAAGAACCATACTGCAGGAAAGAACCGCGACTCTGAGTTTTGAGATTGTGAATGCTTATATTCAGGAAAACAATTTTGACAGGGCATTAAAGGAGTTAGACAATTTTGTTTCTTTGTACCCGTCAGGACGATATGCTGCTGAGGCATTTTATAGAAAAGGGATTATTTATGAAGACGACCTGGGTGATGCAGAAAATGCCATAGCAGCGTATGATAATGCATTAAAATTGAATCCAGCAGATGAGATTAGATCAAAAGCAACAAAGAAAACAACAATTCTCAAGGAGATTGCTCAGTACCGAAAAAAAATAGCCAATCCAGACAGTAGTACAGACCTTTCCAAGATTCATTTTCTACTTGCGGAAACATATCTCTTTGGCAAGACAAATGCTGATACTGCAATAATTGAGTACAAAAATGTTCTGGATAATTATTCTTTGGGTCCGCTTGCACCCAAAGCTGCAATGGCTCTTGCATGGATACACGAATATGATAAGCAGGATACAAGCGATGCACTTGAAATGTATGAACTAATTATTGAGAATTTTCCTTTAACGGAATATTCACGTTCAGCAGAAGAGGCGCTCAAAAGGCTGACGCCAGATAAGCAAGAAGAGGGGAATGGGGAGGAAGAAGGAAGAACAGAAGCAGAAACATCTGGAGAAGAAAAAGAAGCTCCTGAACAGAATGAAACAGGTAAGCGCAAGAATGAGTAAAATACGACATTATCGGGCAATTGTATTGAGTAATCGAGCTATAGATGATATGGTTTTTCTTATGGAACTGTTTCTTCCTGATTCTGATGTCCCGGCAACCCCGGGGCAGTTTGTTATGATACAGATAGATGAGTCATACGATCCGTTTCTCAGAAGACCATACAGTATTCTCGAATGCGAGAAGCGTACAATGAAGATACTGCTCAAGGTGGTTGGCAGAGGTTCCGAAATAATATCAAGAAAGACAAAAAATGATAAGATTAACATTTTAGGTCCTCTTGGTACAGGATTTACCGTTGATGAAAAAAGGTATCCTGTGCTTGTTGCCGGTGGTATGGGCATAGTGCCGCTCTGGTTTCTTGCAACGAGAATGAAGCAAAAGGGTATGGATTTTTCGCTGGTATTTGGTGAGTTGACAGCATCAACCCTTGGAGAGGAGATTGGAAAAACCTTTCAGGAAAAAGTTCTTTTTGTAACCGATGATGGGACACGGGGAGCAAAGGTTACCGTATCCGATGCTCTTCCATCAATTGTTGACAGTATTTCCCATGAAATGATTTCTATATATAGTTGTGGTCCGAGCGGGATGATGCAAAAGGTAATTGCATTCGGAGAAAAGAACGATATCCCGGTCTTTGTGTCCCTTGAAGCAAGAATGGCATGTGGCATTGGAGTATGTCTCGGTTGCAGTGTGCAAAGAAAAGGCGCAGATGGGTTTGTAACGGTTTGCAAAAAGGGACCGGTGTTTAAATCCGACGAGGTGGTATTTTGAAGGTTGATTTATCAACAAAGATCGGTGCCGTACTATTCAAGAATCCTGTTTTAACTGCTTCAGGAACATCAGGGTATGGCTCCATATTGAGCGACATTTTTGACGTTTCACAGCTCGGGGGGATTATTACGAAGTCGATCACGGTGAAACCGCGAAAAGGCAATCCACCTCCGAGAATCATTGAAACCTCCTGTGGAATGCTCAATTCCATTGGGCTTGAGAATAGAGGAATTCAATATTTTCTCGATGAAAATCTTCCCCGGTTAAAAAGATTTAAGACAAATGTTATTGCAAGTATTGCAGGAAATTCAGATGAAGAGTACGCCATGCTTGCTGAAATGTTGAACAAACAGGTGGATGCAATCGAAGTAAATATCTCATGTCCAAATGTTAAGGAAGGTGGAATGAGCTTTGGACAGGAATTGCATTCCACAAGAAAGGTAGTGGAGGCCGTAAAGGAGGTTTCATCAATTCCTATCATTGTGAAATTGACACCCAATGTTACCAGAATTGAGAATTTTGCAAAGATATGCGAGGAGAGCGGAGCCGATGCAATTTCGCTTGTCAATACGTATAAGGGGCTTTCTATTGATATACGTAATAGAAGATCAAATATTGGTGCATTTGCAGGGGGTTTATCCGGTCCTGCAATTAAACCTCTCGCGCTGTATGCAGTGTGGAAAACCGCAAAGACAGTAGATATCCCTGTTATAGGCTGTGGAGGGCTTATGAACTACGTGGATGCAATAGAGTTCATTATGGCGGGTGCTTCGTTTATTGAGATTGGTTCTGCTACTTTCCGCGAACCGGATGCCTCATTAAAGATACTCAGGGGAATCAAACAGTTTCTGGAGGATGAAAATATTTGTTCCCTGAATGATATAAAAGGAGTGGTACATGAAAGCTAAAATTGTATTCGTGTTGATTATTTGCATCCTGCTTTCTTCATGTGCTCCTTCGAGAAGATTTACCGGAAAGACAGGTGAAGTAACGGCAAAATCTCATGGGACATTTATTGGGTATGCTACCTATTATGGACCGGGATTTCACGGGAATAAGACTGCGTCTGGAGAAGTCTTCGATATGCATAAGATGACATGCGCACACAGAACCTTGCCGTTTGGCACGATACTGCTTGTTACCAATCTGTCGAACAGTAAAAGTGTACAGGTCAGAGTCAATGATAGGGGACCCTTTGTGAAAAATGTTATAATAGACCTTTCGCTTGGTTCTGCGAAGAAAATTGACCTCGATGGTAAAGAGATGGTTGAAGTAAAGATAATAAAATAGTTGCAAAGTAATGCTACAGATGGAGAATAAAAAAGGAAGATGAGGAGGTACGGTGCGTATAAA
Organism: uncultured bacterium; assembly: GCA_965369615.1. Taxonomy (GTDB): domain Bacteria; phylum Hydrothermota; class E44-bin80; order E44-bin80; family E44-bin80; genus SOKD01. The sequence goes on from CBDUQV010000012.1 coordinate 4,536, forward strand.
ACCAGAAGAACGACTTATTGTACCACTTGATGTAATAACACTGCAATCAGCGAAAAAATTGTTGGATACATTAAGTCCCATTGTAAAGTTTTTCAAGATTGGTTGTATGCTTTTTACTGCAAGCGGACCGGCAGCAGTTGATGAAGTAAAGAAGAGAGGATGTAAAGTATTTCTGGACCTGAAATACTTTGATATCCCTTCTGTTGTTGCAAAAAGTGTTCAATCACTGGTTACGATGGACGTTGATATTTTTACCATTCATACCCTTGGTGGATTTGAATTAATGGAGAGTGTCGTTAAGGTGCTCTGGAATGAAAAAACGAAACCAATCGTTCTCGGTGTAACCATTTTAACAAGTATTAACGAGGCATTTCTCCGTGATGTGCTTGGTACTTCAGATATTAGCCTTGAGGAAGAGGTGCGAAGATTGGCAGAGATGGCAAGGAGTGCTGGAGTGGATGGAGTTGTTTCCTCTGCTTTTGAGATAGAGCGCATCAAAAGCATCTGTGGTGAAGACTTCGTGGTACTTACTCCTGGCATACGTCCAAAAGGGGCTGAAAAGTTTGACCAGAAGAGGGTATTAACACCAAAGGAAGCGATACAGAAAGGTGCAGACTATATTGTTGTTGGAAGACCAATAATCAATGCTCCTGAACCCTTAAAGGTTGCTGAGAGCATTATTGACGAGATAAGAACAGCTTCCAAATAGAAGAATGTTTGAACCAATACTAATTTAATCGTAAGGGATCCATATATGCAGGTGTATGTATACATATATACATGAGCATTATACCAGGAAGGTGAAAATGAACGAAATAGTTGAAAAACTACTCATTAATAGTGGAGTAATACTTGAAGGTCATTTCCTTCTGACATCTGGATTACACAGTGGCTTATACTTTGAGAAATTCAAGATTCTTGAAAACCCCAGGATTACTTCACTCCTCTGTTCGAAAATTGCATTTCATTATACAGCGATACAAATAGACAAGGTTATTGGGCCCACTACAGGTGGAACCATTCTTGCATATGAAATTGCAAAGCAGATCGATGCTCTTGCAGGAATTGCCGAGGAGGAAGAGAAGGGAAAAAGAGTGATTAAACGTGGTTCTGGCGTGAAAAAGGGTGAAAAAATCCTGGTGGTAGATGATGTTCTGACAACAGGTGGTTCACTTAAGGCTACGATCGATGCGGTGCTGGCAAGTGACGGTGTAATCGTTGGCGTTGCTGTGCTCATAGATAGAAGTGCGAAACCTCTTAATATTGATTATCCTTTTTATGCTGTGTATCAAAAATCCGTTGAGAATTATGAACCGGATGAATGCCCTCTCTGTAAACAAAATATATTGTTAACCAGGCGGGGAGGCAAAAAGAAGATAAAAAACTGATTATTGAAGAAAGAAGGGGGGTATAATGAGCGGTCATTCAAAGTGGAGCACTATACGGAGAAAGAAGGAAAAGATTGATGCGAAACGAGGACGCATCTTCACCCGGTTAATAAAGGAAATTACCATTGCAGCGAGAGAAAATGGTGGTGATGCGGATGCAAATCCCCGCCTTAGAGCAGCAATCGCCAGTGCAAAAGCAGAAAATATGCCCAATGACAACATTGAGAGGGCTGTAAAGAAGGGAACCGGAGAACTTCCAGGAGTAAGTTATGAAGAAGCGCATTTTGAATGTTATGGGCCTGATGGTATTGCGATTCTCATTGAAGTATTAACGGATAACAAGAACAGAACTACCGCGGAAATAAGACATATAGTTACCAAGCATGGAGGGAGTATGGGGGAGACAGGTTCGGTTACCTGGATGTTCCATCAGAAAGGTCTTATTCACGTTGAAAAGGATGATGTTGATGAAGATAAGCTCCTGGAGATTTCTCTGGATGGCGGAGCAGAGGATGTTTCGCTCCAGACTGATATTTATGAAATTACCACCGAACCATCACATTTTGAGGAAGTAAAGAGATTACTTGAGAAAGAGAAGTACAAAATTTTCAAGGCAGAAATGACAAAGGCTCCACAATCAACCATTCGCATCAAGGATGCAAAAAGTGCCGACAAGATAATCGGGTTGATGGAAGATCTTGAAGAGCATGAAGATATTCAGCATGTATATGCTAATTTTGACATTCCTGATGCCATACTCGATAGCATTTCGTAGGACCACAAATGTAATAACGAATAATGCTCAAGGGAATTATTTTTGATCTTGATGGGACCCTGGTGAATTCTCATTATAATTGGAAGCTCATACGGACAAAAATTGGTGTCGTCGATATTCCAATTCTTTCCTATATTAACAGGCTCAATGGAACATTAAAGAAACGTGCATTGAGGATTCTTGAATCATTTGAGAAGAGTGCAATAAAGAATGCTCTGCTAAACAAAGGTGTACCATCATTGCTGTCGTATCTTTCAAAGAAAGGGATCAGAACAGCAATCGTTACTAATAATTCCAGAAAGAGTGTCAAGTATTTGCTCAGGAAATGGAATCTTGTTTTCGACACTATAGTAACGAGAGATGATGGTGTATGGAAACCTTCCGGGAAGCCCCTGGAATTAGCACTCAAGCGGCTTGGACTCAGAAAGGAAGAAATTGTGTTTGTTGGCGATAGTAATCCAGATAGCATAGCTGCGGAAGCTGCAGATATCCGATTTATTTCAATTAATGATGCGGCTGGAATCGAAGCAATCTATTCCCTCATCGAAGATGACAATCACCTAATGACACTATAATCACTGTTATGCTTCCCGTACTATTGTTACTTATTGTAGTCATTGTCATTGTTGTGCTCATTAAATTCCATGTGGATATCGGTGCTGTGCTTTTTATCGGTTCAGTACTGACATCGGTACTTTTTCGAATCGGTTTCAAAGGATTTTTCGATACGCTTTTCAAAACGGTTATCAGCTCAGACACACTTACGCTTGTAGGAACCGTTATGCTCATTATGTATTTTGGCGCATTGCTTGAGAAGCGTGGTGACCTCTCAAGAATGGTTGATGCCCTGCAGTCACTCATTCAGGATAGTCGGCTTACCATGGTCATTCCTTCAACAATTATGGGATTACTGCCAATGCCTGGTGGTGCATTGATATCCGCGCCAATGCTGAAAGAAGGCGCACGTGGGTTTAACCTGAGTTCGGAAAATAAAACATTCCTAAACTACTGGTTCAGACATATATGGGAATATTTCTGGCCGCTCTATCCTGGTCTCATTGTTGCATCAACGATAACAACGGTTCCCATTTTCGTTCTTGCGCGTTTTCAGTTTCCACTAACACTTGTTGCTATCCTTGCCGGGCTTATCTTTGGATTACGGAGGATACCATATAAACCTCCTGCTTTTGCATTAAAGAAAGCAATTGCTTTGAAGAATCTTTTTCAGTCAATCTGGCATATTCTCATCATTATTATACTTGTCCTTGGTGCTAAGATTATGGTTCTGTACGTTGTGGGAGGAATTTCGCTTCTTGTAACATTGCTGACGAGAATTAAAAAGCAGGATTGGAAAGAAATTGCCAAAAATGCAGTAACCTGTAAGACAATTCTGCTGCTTTTCTCAGTTATGTTCTTTAAGGCTGTGCTTATCAACACTGGTGCAATTGACTCGCTCAGGCTCGTTCTGAGCCCTGAAGGTATTTCGTTATGGTTCTTGCTCTTCATTGCCCCGTTTCTTGTTGGATTTCTTACGGGAGTGAATCATGCGTATGTTGGTGTTGCATTCCCCATCTTGCTTCCCTTTTTTCTTGTGCATGGAGTTAATTTAGCTTACATAATGTTTGCCTATGCAAGTGGTTTTGCAGGGATACTCCTCTCTCCTGTTCATCTGTGCCTGGTGCTAACCAAGGAGTATTATAAAGCGAGTTTCAATCAAATATATAGAATTCTCATTCCACCGGTACTCTTTGTCTGGTTGTTTTCGCTGATTATGTTCTTTCTTTATAAATAGTGAAGCATTGAATTTTGGTTGAGGACACTAAATTTTGGATTATTTATATTTGACCATAGGTTGTGATTATGGATATATGAGGGGAGTATTTTGAATGGAAACAATAATCGTTCATTGCGGGGCAGGGAGTTTGAGGGATATGGAGGGGAGGAAGGCTGCTGTTATAGATTCAGTTGAAGCAGGATATGCAGTTCTCGAAAGAGGCGGTTCAGCGCTGGATGCAGCAATTCAAGCGACCATAGTACTTGAAGACAGTCCCTATTCCAATGCAGGAAGGGGTTCAGGACTAAACCTTGAGGGAGAAGTTGAAATGGATGCATCCATTATGACCAACGATTTGAGATGTGGCGCGGTGGCATGCATCAAGAATATAAGGAATCCGATAATTGTTGCACGGTATGTTATGGAAAAAACAGATCATGTTATCCTTGCAGGAAAGGGGGCACAGAGGTTTGCAAAAATAATGGGAATGAGGAGATACAATCCGATTACTGCTCGAAGTAAGGAACTATACAATAAATTCTTGAAAAAAGTAAAGCAAGGAAAGGGAACTCAATACTTCCCCCATCTTCCCGATCACATAAAACATTACAATGCAGACACGGTCGGAGCCATCGCTATGGATTGCAAAGGAAGCATAGTCGTTACCAATTCAACAGCCGGAATTATGCTCAAATTGCCCGGTCGTGTTGGTGATACTCCCGTTTTCGGGGCAGGATTGTTTGCTGATCGCGTTGGTGGTGTGAGCGCAACAGGATACGGGGAGGGTATTATTCGTTTGTGTCTTTCGAAAGTTGCCGTTGATTTTATGAAAACAAGCACTGCGCAGCAAAGCGTTTCATATGCTATCAGAAAGGCAAAAAAACACAAAATAAGGTGTGGTTTGATCGCCATTGATCGAAGAGGAAGGATTGGTTTAGCACATACCGTTGATGCAATGCCCACTGCATGCATCACCAAAGGTATTTTGACGTATAAAGAGTAAGCTTATGGGAATATTTACTGTATAGAAACTGGTGACAGCAAAGATGACGGATGGAATATGTGGGGAGGAAATGCAGAGCATAATGGGTTGGTGGAATAGAAACAACCGAAATCAGGAAATCGGAAAATTTCGTACGGAATTTTCTCGGTGTTTTGGTTTTCTGGAATTTTCAATCGGTTATTTGTTTTCCCGCAGTGGATATTTTGATAGAGCTGTGTACATTGCACCATCAGGTTTCAGGTCACTCTTGAAGAGTGTAATCGCCTTCACCATAAATTCGTCTGTTTCAAAGGAGATTGATCCAATTGCTTTTTGAAGCGAGGAGAGGTCAGAGATAAACTTGATTCTTCCAAACGTTATATGGGGCGTAAATCGTTTCTTATCTTGTAGAAAACCGAGAGCATCGATCACATCATCCGCAATGTGCGTAATCGGCTCCTTTACTTCAGGTACAACACCAACCCACAAAACACGTGGTCTTTTTATATGAGGAAAAACTCCAACACCCTGGAGAGCCATAGTAAAAGTTTGGTGTTTTTCTGAAACGAGCTGTAATCTTTCCTTTACCTGTTCAATAACATCTCCAACAATTTCACCAAGAAAGGCAAGGGTAATATGAATATTCTCTTTTTTTACCCACCGTACCTTCGCATAATATGGTGAAATGTTTTCTTTCAGGGAAAACACTTCCCTTTGGATATTTTCTGGAACTTCAAGAGCAATAAACGTCCGCATCTTCCCCTCGCCTCCATTTCTCACATTCTTCGTTTCTCGCAAAGAAGTTATACGTTGGGTAATCATTCTTTTTCATTGAAGTTTCGGATTCAGGAATTTTTTGGTTATTTAAAGTGTGGGATTTTGTCATTTTCTTTTTATTTTACTACTCGATGTCCTTTTCTATCCCTAAGAGCCGTCTGCGCAGGAGGTCAAGAGCAGCTTGAACTGCCTGTTTTCGTATACTATCCCGTATCCCGGAAAAATTGAATTTCTTTGAATAGGTTGATTTATCATCTGAAATACCGATACAGACGAGCCCGACAGGTTTATCCTCTGTTATTCCCCCAGGACCGGCAATTCCAGTTATGGATATTCCGTAATCTGCCTTGATAAGGCTTCTCACCCCATCTGCCATGGATTTTGCTACTTCCATACTTACCGCCCCTTTTTGTTCCAGGAATTTTCCTTTTACCTTGAGAAGTTTTTTCTTCACTTCGTTTGAATAGGAAACAACACCTCCGAGGAAATAGAGTGAACTGCCCGGAACGTTCGTGATGGTTTTCATAAAAAGCCCGGCTGTGCAGGATTCCGCAACGGCAAGCGTTTTTCTACGCATTGAAAGAAGGATTCCAATAACTCGTTCAAGTGTTTCATCATCGCTTCCGTAATAGTAATCATCAATTTTATCGATGAGTAGTGACGAAACTTTTGTAAGTTTATTGCGTCCGTTTTCCATTGTATCTGCTTCGACCGTGATCCGAATATCAACGCCGGTAACGTGTGGAAGGAAGGCAATACTCGCTGTTTTTTGTATACTCTGTAATTTTTCATAGAGTTCCGATTCTGTGATGCCGGTTGTATGGATGGTTTGCGAAAGGATAACATTTCCGCCTGCTTTATCTTTGAGGTACGGTTTTACTGCTGAAGTGAAAATGGCTTTCATCTCTGCTGGGACACCGGGGAGGAGTATGATTACCCCGAATTTTTCTTCGAATAATAGTCCTGGAGCTGTTCCCATAGGATTATCAAGGATCGTTGCGCCCTGGGGGATAAGAGCTTGTGAAGTGTTGACATGCGGCATTCGAATACGCTTTTTTGCAAAGTGTGTCTGAATATCCAGTAAAACCTTATCGTTGAGAACAAGCCGTCTCTTTAAGAAGGTTGAAACAGTTTTCTTTGTGATGTCATCATGTGTGGGGCCTAATCCGCCGGTGATAATAATTGCATCTGTTCCTTCCAAACCACTTTTGAGTGACTGAAGGATAGCCTTTTCTTCGTCTGGAATGACGACTGTTTTTTGTACTTCGATGCCGAGTTTTGTCAGTTCTGAAGCAATGAATGCTGCATTTATGTCGGTGACACAACCCAGCAAAACTTCATTGCCAATAACAATAATTTCAGTTTTCAATTCTATCCCTCTATTCTTTTGATAATCTCTACATTATGAATACGGATAATCTCAGCCAACACGCGAACAACATTGTACCATGTTTCCATTATGCAATTCTATAAAAGATATAAATGAAAATCCAGAGAGCAATACTGGAATACATCCCCGCAATGACATCGTCAATAACAACGCCCCATCCACCTTTCAGTTTTTGAGAGTCACCAATAGGAAAAGGTTTCACTATATCGAAGAATCTAAAAAGAAAAAATCCAACGGCATAATAAAGGAATTTCTGCGGAACTGCAAAAAGGGTTATAATCATTCCAATCGATTCATCAATAACGATCCGTCGATTATCTTCGCCCCAGAACGGTTCGAGTTTGAAAGCGATCCAGACGCCGAGTGCAAAAAGAATAGCGATGGAGATAATATATGTAACTGGAGTTGTAAACAGGAACCAGAGAACAATACAAACGATGAGCGATGCGCACGTTGCCGGCGCGAGTGGGAAATACCCGATTCCCAGAAGCGTTCCCAATAATTGGTAGATGAGAGGAGCCTTGCGATTCCTCATAATCTTTTGAGGCTTTCTTTTTCATTCATAGTGTGTGTACCTGAATTTTTGCAAGTTTGTTTGTATCAATAACCGCAACCGGCAATTCATTGAAAAGTATTATGTTTTTTGCGTAGTCCACGGTAACGAAATTGCTCAAGTTAATATCCATGTCACTTTCATCATTATTTTCAACATCGATAATTCCCTTAATATTTTCTATAGGTATTCCAAACGCACCAGTATCGGAATTAAGCAGAAGAATCAGGGTTGGATTAGCGTCATCGAGCTGAAAAAGCTGAATGAGGTCAATGTAGGGAAAAGCAAATCCGCGATAACGAATTTCATCTTTTCCTGAGTTTATTTGCGCTTGTTTTTTTTGAAGTACCTGATTGATGCTCTCAATATTGAATCCAAGATAGCATTCAGAGAGTTTGCAAATAAGAACCTGTTTCTGTTGATTCATTTCTAAGAAGGTTTCAAGAGTTCTGAATTAATCGGGAGTACTCTTGGTTTCACGCTGAGAAACTGTAAACAGGGAAACACTGTCCAACAGCATTTTTGCCTTTTGGGCGAGTGATTGAATACTTGCACTCATTTCTTCTGTTGAAGCGGTTTGCTCTTCAATTGAAGCGGAAACCTCTTCTGAACTCGCTGCCGTGTCTGAGGCGATGGAAGCGATTTTCTCCACTGCTAAAACGAGTTGTTTTGTGCTTTCATTTTGTTCTGCTGTTGATTCGTTAACCTGATTTATCATGGTTGTGACGAGTGTTACCGTCTTGGAAATTTGTTCAAAATCCTTTTCAGATTTATCAACAAGGATTTTACCACTTTCAGCTTTTCGGGCTTCTTCGTCTATCATTGAAACAACTTCCTTGATGCCTTCACGTGTGCTGTTTATAAGCCGTGAAACAGTTTCAACAGAACTTGCGGATTCAATTGCAAGTTTTCGTATTTCTTCAGCAACAACCGCAAATCCTCTGCCGTATTCTCCGACGCGCGCCGCTTCGATGGCTGCGTTGAGAGCAAGTATGTTCGTTTGCTCCGAGATGTCATTGATAAGATTCAATATTTCCTCTGTCCGTGTAGAATCTTCTTCAAGTTTTTTACTTGTTGTAGCAGATTGCTGTGAACTCTAGTGGATATCATTCATTTTCTCAAGCGTGCTTAACGTCGTTTCCATTCCGGTTGACGCAGCCTCATTTGCTTTCCTTGCAGAGGTAACAGCCATTTTCATCTGTGAATTAATGCCTGAAGTAATTGCGGACAATTTTTCTATTTCCTTGTAAATATCATTGCTTTTTGTTGATTGTTCCTGTGCACCGTGTGCAACTTCATTGATGGTGGAAGAAATCTCTTCTATTGAGGCATTCAGCTGTTCACCTGAGGCTACAATTGCTTCAGACTCCTTCAAGATTGCATCTGCAAGGGAGTAAATAGATCCCATGAGTTCATCAAGGCGCTTAATAAATTTATTAAATGCTGCACTTGCCCGGCTAATTTCATCAGGAATGACAACGGGCAGCATTGTAGTAAGGTCTGCTTTCCCTTCCGCCAGGTTGATTGCACTTTCTTTCAACACGGTGATTCTTTTTATGATAGTCTGTACTGAAAAGATTCCAAATACTGAAACGCTTACCATGGTGATGAAAATTGCAGAAATATTTTTACCGAGAAAAACTCCCACCAAAAACGAGAGGAGGAAAATGAGCACAAAAGAAACTACGAACCTCTGCTTGATTGAGAGAGTAAAAGGTAATTTTTCCACCTCCTCAAGTGTGAATCCATGCTGTGTAAGGTCAGCTACCATGGAATAGAGGAAGATATCACCAAGGATGATACACAGGAAGGAGAAAAAAAGGCTTGTGACAATAGATGTTATGAGTAGCAGGAAGATTGATGCGCCTATGCCGAACTGGGTAATGGAAAAAATGATAATAACAAAGGCAACGATAAGAAGGTTAAGGAGAATATGGTACGATGAGTTGTAGGGAAGTTTTATCATACGAAGGAACGTTTTTATTGAATCTGCATCTTCATTTCCTTTTGTGAGAGACTGAGCCGAAAAGATAAAGTGAGTTATGAAGTGAATGATAGAAAGCACCAAGGCAATGGGGAAAACAATGCTTATGAATTTTGAGAATTCTTCGGCAGAGAGGATAAGGATGGAATCAGCAAAGAATAAAATAAGCGAAACAGCAACAAACAGTGATATCAGATTAATAGTGGCAAGATACATAAAAACATTTTTTCGCTCCATATTTCCTCCTTATACTATCTGATAATCTTTTAAAACTCGTTCTATATTAATGAGGGTGGCGATATCCATTCCATACTTGATAATGCCCTGCATGTAAGCCATTTCGTTTTCTGGAAAGATCAACGGAACATCAAGTATCACTTTTGATTCTATGTTAATAACACCTTTCAATTCATCGATGAGAATTCCGTACGTTTCGTGATTTTTCGATGTAATGAGAATAGTTTCGCTTTCTTTGATAGGTCTCTCGGGCAGGTGGAATCTGCTTTTAAGTGAAAGTACAGGGACTGATTCACCGCGGAGAGAGATAACCCCGATTACAAAATCAGGAAGTCCTGCAATTTTTTCTTTGATCTCTGTATCAATGATTTCATCAATATTTGAAACATCAATGCCATAGTATTCATTTGCAAGATTGAAAAGCACAATTTTTTTTATCCGGACCTTGTGTCTTTCTAAAAGCTCATCCTGCTTTGCCTTTTTTTGTGGAGTTTCCCTGACTTCTGCCGTTGTCGGTTTTGGTGTTGGGGTCTTCTTTAATGGAGCTACTTGAGTGGATTTTTCGGGTTTTGGTGAAACAAGGTCAAGCATCTTTCTGAAACTAACCTTTTTCTTCACCACGAGTTCCTATCCCTAAGTCAGCTGCAACTTCCTTTATAAGTTCAGCATCTATCAGTTTTTTCTCAAGACTGTATGCAATAAAAAGGCTGTTTTCACATATATTATTGACGATCCTCGGAACGCCATTCGTCAGTTTAAATATTTCAGTATATGCACTGTCGGTGAAAATCTCAGGATTCTGGCATCCAGCCTGTGTGAGCCGATGTAATACATACTGCATCGTTTCTTCCTTGCTCATACCTTCAAGGTGATATCTAACCTGAATTCTCTGATTGAATTGTTTGATTTTTCGAATCCTTTTTTCAAATTCAGGTTGTGAGAAAAGCACAATTTGAAGAAACTTTTTTTTCGGCTTTTCGTAATTGGTCAGCAATCGTACTTCTTCAATTAAGGTTGGTGAAAGGAGTTGTGCTTCATCGATAATAAGAATATTATCTTTCCCCTCATCTAAGTTTTCCTCTAATACATCTGTTAGCCGAAGCAAGTTATCGTATCTTGTTCTGTAATTCTTCAACTCACCAAATTTTCTGAGGACGGTTCTGAGGAATTGGGTTTGCGAGAACTTGGGGTTAATGATAAGCGCTTTGCAGTACTGTTCGACGGGAAGGGATTCAGCCAATTTCATTGAGAGAAATGTTTTTCCACACCCTATTTCACCGGTTATGAGTGAAATACCACCACGAACTTCTTTGATGTGATAGAGAAGTCGCGCAAGAGCTTCATTGAATTCGCCTGAGGGGAACAAAAATCGGGTATCAGGGGTATTCAAGAAAGGTTTCTCTTTTAATCCCCAGAAATCTTCTATCAATGTAATCCTCCATTCCTTAATTGAATTTCATACTATCACAAAAATGGGATAAGTCAAGAAAAATCATTATTGCGCAGTATATGTTAATCATGTTAACACAGATTTGAGCAACGTGGCATTGTAATTTTGGGAAAGCTCCTAAAAAGTATTGACATCGGTTTATTTTTATGGCATAGTAACCTTCATTTTTTGAAATAGAAACGGTGATTCAACAAAATGAGGGAAGTAATGATGGTTTACACAGGCGAAAGAGATTCAGTGAATAAAAGCAGGGCTGCACTCAGTAAAGGATGGGTGATTGCAAACCATATTCTTGTTTCATTTCACGTTGCTTTCATATCTTCTGTTCTCTCAGTTCCCGGTTATGTCCAGAACAAAGCTGAAGTCTTGCGATTTATGTTTGTTTCACATGAGACTATCATATCGCTCCTGTTCTGGTATGTAACGTTTCATATTGGTGTCGCCTGGCATGAAATGGGTCATTATGTATCAGCGATTCGATTAAGTGCGCTCAACACCGCACTTCTCGGGAATGCTCAAAAGAACATAAACAAACCATTCTGGATTAGAATTTTCTGGTATCTGTGGATTCTTATCCTCATTCCTTTCGGAAAGGTCAAGGGAGTGAGAAAAACGGGTTTGGAGTATCACCCTGATGCTCCGTATAATCTTGCTGTTTCAGCAGCTGGACCCGCAGCCAGTCAAAAAATGGCTATGATTGCCTTCCCCGCTGCCATTGTTCTTCTTACTACAGGTTTGATGTTAGATGTTAGCATTGCGGTATACTTGGGAAGGCTGTTTCTGGGACTGGGAGCCGTTGGACTTTTTGATTTTTTGTTTGCCGATCCTGGAAAATTTAGAGAATTCAAACTGAGGGAAATGGATGCGGCAAAAGCAGCAAAGAAAATAGAGGTTCTTACCACTGAAAATTCTGAAGGGTGGGGAGATAGGGTGAAGAAGGTTAAGAACATGATGATTCAAACAAGAATGCAGAGGGTGGTGACACGGAGAAAAAAAGAAATACTTGTTCCGTGGGAATTCAGGAACTGTGGTATGGGAGGGCGTCATACTGAAAAGGAATTTCCGGAAAGCAATATAAGCCTTCAGGAAAGTATGTTCATTCCTTTAAGTGTCCATAGTCATGAAGAGGCTCAGGAAATGACTGTAAACCTTCAAACGAGACTCAAAGAGATCATTGAAAACTCAGAAGGGTGCACAATGAAAGGGATTGGAACTGAAGGAGGAATAGCAGCATACATTGGAAAAGAGGAAGGTGATATTCTGCCAGTGCAAAGGCTGTGGCGGATGCAAAAACAGGCAATTGTGGATTGTGGATATATTCCAGGGAAAGATGTTGTAATGGCGCTTGATCCTGCTGCAAGCGAACTGGAAAACGCATACAAGATATCAACGGGCGTAATGGAAGAAATAGGAACGTATGAAGCGTGGAGGGATGAAAACGAGCCAGTGCTTTCTCGGGATGATCTACTGGAAATTTACAGAAAAGCGATTGAGGATGATGGTCTGCCAATAGTATCAATAGAAGATGGATTTGCAGAAGATGACGATGAGGGCTGGAAATTAATAATGGAAAAACTCGGAGATAAAATTCACATCATTGGGGATGATAACGTTACAACGAAGGATTCATCCATAGAAGAAAAAGCTGATGAGCGTTTAATTAACACTGTATTGATCAAACTCAATCAAATCGGAACAATAACTGAAGGTGTACTTGCTTTGCTTACTGCAATCGGAAAGAATCTTGAGATTGTTGTTTCTCATCGTTCTAAATCACCAATTGAGGATTTCGAAGCCCACGTAGCTCTTGCTGCAAATTCGCTCGGATTGAAAGCAGGGGGAGGATCTAACTCAGAAAGGTTGCACAAATATGAATCAATTGTGAAGGTAATAAAAGAGGTTATGCAAAGGAGAAAAAAAAGGAGCGTAACAAAAGATAAAATGGAGGATTCATCAGTAAGAAAATTCATTGATAATACAGTAATAACTGAGATTGTTGCCCATGAAGCTTCTACCAATGCAGGAATTCCAACGGTTGGTGTTGAAGTAAAGGTTGGAATTGAAGGAAGTGATACGTACTTCAAGCTCTTCTCATTCGAAGGGTCAACTCCTCTCGGAACATCTGCTGGAACAGATGAGGCAATTCACCTTATTGATAGTATCATTCAGGCTGATTCACCCGTAGCAAAAAAATTCCCCGACCTATTTGTTCTCAATAAAACTGATAAAACCTACCGCTTTAAGAAAGAGGTTGATGATGAAAAAGTGATTGCAAAAAATGATAAACAACTTTCAGGACTCTGGCAAAGGGTAAAACGTTACCGGGGGAAAGGTTGCCTCAACGCCGTGGATAATGTTTTGAATATAATCGCTCAAGCTTTTGTTGGAAGGAAAATTTTTGAAATTGGTGAAGTTGTAGATATCGACAAGAAATTACTTGATTTGGAGAAACAATTAGCCTATGAACGTGGAGTATTGACTTCCCGTGTTTCGGAAGAAGAAGAGATAATGGTAATGCAGAGGAAAGGCAACCTGGGAATGAATGCGATTCTATCTGTATCCCTTGCACTTGCGAGATTAAAAGGAAGTGCAGAGGGAATGGCATTATGGGAAGTAATAAGACAACAGATAACTACAACAATAAGTAAAACTATTGCGGCAAATGGAGGTATTCAACTGTTTGATGTTTTAAAAGAAGACATAATTTCTCACCGGAAACGAGCAATCATGCTTGAAAAACAAACGAAAAAAGGGCTAACCAATGAAGCAATCGGATTGACCAGGGAAGAAGAAGTTTCCATAATTAACGGGGTAAACGAGATGATTGAGAGACTCAAACAGGCAGAGAGCGAAAAAGCTCTAGATCTATGGAAAATCATTGAGAAGGAGCTAACATTTCACGAATTGAGTATGGGACTGAGAAAGGTTAATGAAGAAAAACGGAAAAATGTGAAGCTGTACCAGTTGCTCAGAGAACAACTACCTGTCTACAATACAGAGCAAGGTGTTGCGTAGGAGCAGGATTTATCCCCGAAACAGATGCACGACAATACATTTCGAGAATCCCCTAATTGTCAGAGTTCTCATGGGTGCTTTCTTCAATCTTCTCAATTATTTTTTCTAATTTTTTCTTGTTTTCATTGTGCAGTTCTCTGTAGACGGTTTTTTCAATTTCACCTTTTTTGTATTTCTCATCAAGGGCTGCTAAAATGAATGCAAGTGCCTTTTTCTTCTCGGTGAGCAAAGCGGAACTTGATTTATCTGTCTTCGTCGATTTTCCTTCTCCAAAGATAATAACTGCAGTGATGATGAGTATAATGAGTACGATCAGAGAAACAATGAGTACCTTTTTCCTTCGTCCCCCTTTTCCCAAACCCTTGATGGAAACAGTAATCGTTTCACCTTTCTTAAAGGATACTCCTGAAAATGCGTGGTATTTTCCCTTACCCATATCAATAATTCCTTCATCAACAAGATTATCACTTGAAATCTGGAGTTCCAAATTTTTTGCAAGAAAGTAGAAGACTTCAGTATACTCATATATTGAAAGCGAAAAGTCGTATGAATTGCTTCGGACAATCAATTTGTATTTGAAAGCAACGGGTAATTTTCCCTCCGTAATGTTTCTTGTATCAACAATCCTGTCCTTTTCTTTAGCAATGAAACTTTCGTCTAAACCGTGAATGATTTCAAAGTCCTGGTATCCTTCAGGCAAGGAAAATCTTAAGGCAGTTGTCTTATCTGCAGATTCGGGTATGCTTAAAAGGGTTGCATTGGTAACAATAAGTTTTTCGCCAATCAATTCAATAACAATGTGTTGATTTTCGATAATAATAGGTGCAGATTGTCTTGTTTGCGCGCTACTTATTGTGAACGACAGGACAACTAATGTAACGATGATTAAAAATTCATTCTTCATAAATGTAGCCTTTTACATGTGGATAAAACGAAAGGGGAGATTAACTATGCTCACAAAAGAAAGAGCAGTTTTATTTTGAACGTGGGTGAATATGTTGTGTTTGAGGTCCCTTTTCCTATTTTTTGAATGGCATAGCCATTTTTTTAATCTGCTTTTCAGTAAGTGGCTCCGCATAGTTTGAGTACTGTATCATTGGTTTTTCCGTATTTTTGTGAAGTACCCATGTATCACCTTCTTTATCAGCGAAATCCCAATGCAGATTATCAGGAACAAGGGGAACAACCCCTTTCCATGAAACCATTTTCCCATCTTCGAATTTCGCCATGGGAACGGACTTGCCGTCTACAATAAGCGTAATAGCTTCGTTTGCATGGCAGTCAGTACACGCGCGGGCTTTTGCTTGAATTGCATGTGTGAAATAAGGAGCATACGTAATAAAAGTCTTATCTTTGTAAACGAGGGTTTGTACATTTCCAGAGGTAATCTTCCCGCGAAAATTCACCAGGAGTGTCCAATCCTGTATGGGTGGGAAGAAATTGCCCTTCTTTTTCTTGGTTTCAATAAACTTGCTAAAGTGACAGTTCAAGCATGATGTAGTATTTGCAACATGACACGCAGTGCAATCGAGTTTTTCTTTGTGAACTTTGTGCGCCCTGAGGTCCGAATCTTTAGGGTCATGGCAGTTTTCACATTTAGCTTTTACAGCACCCTCATCGCGCATATTTTTATAGGATTTTCCATCTCCATGGATATCCTGGGCAATGTGGCAATCTGTACAAACCATGCCGCTTGCCACGTGAACGTCAAGTACGCCTTTTTCTTTTCCGATCTTGAAGGTGACCTTCGCACGGGAGTGGCATGCCAGGCATGTTTCCATGAGCTTTGCTTTTTTTATGGTGTATGAGCATATCTCACCGTCTTTTTCCGCATGACATTGCTCGCAGGATTTTGTGTGGCAGTTTTTGCAGCTAAGATCATTGTAAGGAATTCCCGTTATATCCATAAAACCACCATTTTCTTCGTACCAATATCTCATGCCTTCTGTTGTGTAATGTAGGCTATTGTAAAAGCAGCCTTTCTGTTTTTCTTCTGCATTGATAATCAGGGTTAGAAAACATGCTGAAAGGACAAAAAGGATTACAAAATTGACAATCCAGAACGTACGTGTAAAAAAGTGTTTCATACGGTAACCTCCCGATTGAAATGTTTCTGGGGATTTTTTGTATTATTCATACATAAAATCATAAACGCATTATAGAATAAAAAAAGTAAATTGTCAACAACTTTTTTTATAATTTTATTGACTTTCTTCTGTTTTTTTGATATATGATTTGTAGATTTTAGCAAATGGTAATCCCTTGTAAGAGAATAGATCAACCAAAATTAATTAATAAAACATGAAAAAAATAAGCACTTTTCAGGCAATGATGAAATCCCCTGATGAAATTCTACATCTATTCAACAGGAAAAAGATAGATAAGGTCTGGTCGTTTATAGGCTATAAACCTTCAGAAACGGGTAAATGGACTCATAGTTACCATCACTATCCTGCAAAATTTATCCCACAATTGGTAGAAAAGCTAATTGATGAGTATGTGACTGACAATGCTGCTCATATAAATGATCCTTTTATGGGGTGTGGAACTACTTTAGTCAGCGCAATATCGCGAGGTTTCAGAGCAAGTGGTACAGATATAAATAAGATTGCTTATCTCATAACAAAGGTAAAATCAACACCTATAGAACCAGATTATTTGGAGAAAAAAATAAAACAATTCTCAAGCAAAGTTGGTGAGTTAGACGATATTAATGTGAGTTTACTTAATAGAAAAACCGAACCCATGATTCCCGAAAATCATTTTGAGAGGATTAATTATTGGTTTCCTGAGGAAAACAGAATAAAATTGGGTAAAATATTAAGGGTTATTTATGAAGAAGATGAC